>CAZZYR010000226.1:0-4829 GCA_964658235.1 uncultured Acetobacteraceae bacterium
CACCCCACCAAGCCAGGCCAGTTCCAGATCATCGCCGGCGAGCGCCGCTGGCGCGCCGCCCAGCAGGCAGGCCTGCACGAAGTCCCCGTCCTGCTCCGCCCCCTCTCGGACGCGGACGCCATGGCCGCATCCCTGGTGGAAAATCTCCAGCGCCAGGACCTCAACCCGATCGAGGAAGGCGAGGGCTTCCGCCGCCTCATCGAGGAATTTGGCCTCACCCAGGAACAGCTTGGCGCTGCCGTCGGCAAATCCCGCAGCCACGTCGCCAACAGCATGCGCCTGCTGGCACTCCCGCCCAGCGTCCGAACCGACGTCCAGACCGGCAAACTCTCCGCCGGCCATGCCCGCGCTTTGCTGGCGCACCCGGATCCCGAGCAGGCGGCGAAACTCGTCATCGCCCGCGGCCTCAGCGTCCGCCAAACCGAAGCCCTGGCCACGCAAAAACCCAAACCCCCCGCCACCCAAGCGGATGCCGCGCAGGACCCCGAAACCGAAGCCCTGCAGCGCGACCTCTCCGAGCGCCTCGGCCTCGCCGTCCAAATCGCCTTCGACGGCCGCGGCGGATCAGTCACCATCCGCTACCGCAACCTGGACCAGCTCGACAGCCTGGTGGCGCTGCTGAATCCAGCCTGAGGAAAGCAGTTCTTTTTTGAAAAAAAGAAGGCCTTCCTTTACCTCCGTCCCCGCGCCAACCCCGCCACAAACCGACGCGCCAGCAGCTCCGGCCGGCTCCCCGTGCGCTTGCACGCCAGCTCCACCTGCCGCGCCTCCTCGATCGCCCGCACCAACCCCTCGCTCGACCAACGCCCCAAACAGGCTGTCATCGCGGACATTGCGCGATAGAACACCGGCGGCCGCATCGTGCGCACGGCCTCGCTCGCGCTCAGCCCGCCATCCATCCGCAGCCGCGCCTGATGCAGCTTCTGCAACTGGCCCAGGGCCATCCGCAGCATCGCCACGCCATTGAGTCCGTCCTGAAAAGCCCGCTCCACCCCGGTGTCGGCCGCCACCGCATCGCCACGCAACGCCGCGAGCAACCCTTCGTCGCCGCTGCCCGCCGCGCTATCGCCCGTGCAGAGCTGCGCCTCCTCCAGCCCGACCGTTTCGCCCGGGCCAACAAGCAGCGTCAATTTCTCGATCTCTCCCCGCAACACCGCGCGGTCCCCACCCAGCACCTGCCCAAGCCAGGCCAACGCATCAGGGTCGACGCTGACCTTCGAGGCTGCAAGGCCGGATCGGATGATGTCGCTGATCCCCTGACCCTCATCCGGGTAGCAGGCGATCGCCGCCGCCTCGGCATGCGCCTCGGCAAAGCTGCGGAGCTTCCCTTTCCCGATGCCGGCCGCTTCCAACACTAACAAAGCGCCGCCAGGGCCCTTCAGCGCCTGCATTACCTGCCCCAGCACCGCCTCGGCCGCATCCCGAACCACCACCACCCGCCGCCCGCCGATCATCGACAGCGCGGCCATCTCCGCCGGTATCTGCCCCCACCCCTCCCGGTTCAATTCCGTCACCAGAAACGGGTCATTCAGGCTGCCCGCCACACCCTTCGTCAGCGCCTGCGCGCGCTCACGAATCAGCCCCTCATCCTCGCCATACAACAACACCAGCCTGCATTTGCCAGGGTCGCGCAGGAAGCCGGCCACCTGCCGCGCGTCAAGCTTCATCGCGTGTCAGGCGCGCTCTGGATGCTTGTCGAAATACAGCCCAAGGTTCAGCACAATCTGATCGGCCAGCGCCTCCGCCAGCCGGTGCTCCACCGCGTCCTGTTGCAAGTCCTGATAGAAGAACTGCTCGTCGATCACATTGTAGCCGTCCACGCTGCGCACCATGCCTTTGGCAATCGCCACACCTGGGTCCGCCACCGAATGCAGCGACCAGGTGGCACTCCCCACGTTGCGGTTGCGCGTCGTCGAGTTGTCGTTCTGCACGCCCAGCCCCTCGATTGCCTCCGCGTAGAACACCGACAGCACATATTTCTGCGCCACCCCAGTCGACGCGCCCTGCAGTCGCGCCTGCAATGCCTGACGCAGCAACTGGCCGGACCGGTTGGGAATGATCCCGACATAAACCGACGCCAGCGCCTGGTGCGGGCCCGCCACGCCATAGACCGGATGAAACCCGCACCCCCCCACCAGGGCCGCCAATCCCAACGCCATCGCGCGCCGCCCGATCATCCCGCCACCACGAAGTTCACGATCCGGTCCGGCACGTGGATGCGCTTGATGATCCGCTTGCCCTCCAACTGCCGCGCCACGTTCGGCTCTGCTTCTGCCGCCGCAATCGCGTCGGCGGCCGAAGCGCCCGGCGCCATCTCCACCGTCGCCCGCAGCTTGCCCATGATCTGGATCGCCAGCGTCACCGTCTGCGCCGCCACCAGCGCCGCATCCGCCACCGGCCACGCCTGCTGCGCCAACAACCCGCCATGTCCGAGCCGGGCAAAAATCTCTTCACCCAGATGCGGCATCATCGGCGCCACCAGCCGCGCCAGCATCTCCATGGCTTCCCATCGCGCGTAGTCCATGCCCGCTGCGCCCGCCCGGTCCGCATCCGCCACCGCGCCTGCCAACTCGTAGATCCGCGCCACCGCCACGTTGAAAGCGAAATCCTCCAGCGCCTGCGTCACCGCCGCAATCGTGCGATGCGTCACCCGCCGCAGCGCCACCGCCGCATCCGCGAACGTAGCCGGCATCGCCGGCGCAGACCCGCCCCCTGCCTCGGCCAGCCGATACAGCCGCTGCACGAACCGATACGCGCCCACCACGCCGGACTCCGTCCATTCGATATCCCGCTCCGGCGGATTGTCGGACAGGATGAACCAGCGCGCCGTATCGGCACCGTAACGGTCAATAATCGCGCCAGGGTCTACCGTATTGCGACGCGACTTGCTCATCGCCTCCACGCGGCCCACCAGCACCGGCGCCCCATCCGCGCGCGCCACCCGGACGCCGTCCTTCAGTTCGGTCTCCTCCGGATACAGCCAGCGGCCGCCTGCATCCTTGTAACTCTCATGCGTCACCATGCCCTGCGTGAACAGCCCGGCGAATGGTTCTGACTCAGAAACGTACCCGGTCTCCCGCATCGCCCGCGTAAAAAACCGTGCATACAGCAGATGCAGGATCGCGTGCTCTATCCCGCCGATATACTGATCCACCGGCAGCCAGCCATCCACCGCCGCCAGCACTGTGGGGGTCGCCGCCTGAGGCGCGCAGAACCTCGCGAAATACCATGAGCTATCCACGAACGTATCGAACGTGTCCGTCTCCCGCACAGCCGGCGCCCCGCAGGCCGGGCACGCCACATGCTTCCACGTCGGGTGATGATCCAGCGGATTGCCCGGCCGGTCGAACGCCACATCCTCCGGCAAACGCAACGGCAATTGATCATCCGGCACCGGCACCACGCCGCACGCATCGCAATGGATCACCGGAATCGGACAGCCCCAGTAGCGCTGCCGGCTGACACCCCAATCCCGCAACCGCCAGTTCACCACACCATGCCCGCGCCCGGCCGCCTCCAGCGCCCCGATCGCGGCCCGCTTGGCATCCTCGATGCTCAGCCCATCCAGAAACGCGGAATTGGCAATCCGTCCAGGCCCGTCATACGCCCGGTCACCCACCGTAAACGCATCTGGCGCCTCACCCTCCGGCACCACCACCGGCAACACCGGCAATCCGTATTTGCGCGCGAAATCCAGATCCCGCTGATCATGCGCGGGACACCCGAAGATCGCCCCGGTCCCATACTCCATCAGCACAAAGTTTGCGATCCACACGGGACAAACCCGGTCCGGCAGGAACGGATGACGCACCGTGAAGCCGGTATCGAACCCGCGTTTCTCCGCTGTCTCCAGCGCCGCCTCGCTGGTGCCCATGCTGCGGCATTCCGCCACGAACGCGGCTGCCGCCGGATCGCGCGCCGCCGCGGCCGCCGCCAGCGGATGCTCCGCCGCCACCGCCACGAAACTCATCCCGAACAACGTGTCCACCCGCGTGGTGAACACCTCCACGTCAGCCTGCCCAGCCGTGCTCTCCACCAGCGCAAACCGCACCCGGGCGCCTTCGCTGCGGCCAATCCACTTGGCCTGCATCACCCGCACCCGCTCCGGCCAGCGGTCCAATCCGTCCAGCGCCGCCAGCAACTCCGGCGCAAACTTCGTGATCTTCAAGAACCACTGCGACAGCTTCTTCTGCTCAACCAGCGCGCCGGACCGCCAGCCGCGTCCATCGATCACCTGCTCATTGGCCAACACAGTATTGTCCACCGGATCCCAATTCACCGAGGACAGCCGCCGCTCCACCAGTCCGGCCTTCAAGAACGACAAAAAAAGCCGCTGCTGCTGCCCGTAATACTCCGGATCGCAGGTCGCGAATTCCCGCCGCCAATCGATGGACAAGCCCATCCGGCGCAACTCGGTGCGCATCGCGGCAATGTTGGCCCGCGTCCATGCGCCAGGATGCACCCCACGCTCGCGCGCCGCGTTCTCCGCCGGCAACCCGAACGCATCCCATCCCATCGGGTGCAGAACCTGAAACCCCCGCGCCCGCTTGTACCGCGCCACCACATCGCCCAGCGTGTAGTTGCGCACATGCCCCATGTGGATCTTGCCGCTGGGATAAGGAAACATCTCCAGCACATAATATTTCGGCCGATCGCCCGCGGGCACGTCATCCGCAAGGAAACAGCCTGCCTCTTCCCATGCGCGCTGCCAGGCGGGCTCGGCGCTCGCGAAATCATAGACCGCTGGGGTGGAGACCTCGTTCATGACGGACTACCGAAGAAAGAAAGGACTTCTTTTTTGAAAAAAAGAAGCAAAAAACTTTTGTCTA
>CAZZYR010000227.1:0-4812 GCA_964658235.1 uncultured Acetobacteraceae bacterium
GATAAAACCGGTCCATCTCCTGCCGCGCCTCCGCCAGCGCCGCATCGGAAAAATCCAGCAGCCCGCGATACTGCGTGCGCAAGATCAACAGCCTCACCGCCTCCGCCGGCGCCCGCGCCAACACATCCCGCAGCGTGAAGAAGTTGCCCAGGCTCTTGGACATCTTCTCGCCATTCACCTGCAACATCCCGTTATGCAGCCAAACCCGCGCGAAATGGCTGTCCGGAAACGCGCACAAACTCTGCGCCCGCTCATTCTCATGATGCGGAAAAATCAAATCGCTCCCGCCACCATGAATATCGAAATCCTCGCCCAGATAGCGCCAGGCCATCGCGCTGCATTCGATATGCCACCCCGGCCGCCCCCGTCCCCACGGGCTGTCCCACCCCGGCAGTTCCGGAGATGACGGCTTCCACAACACAAAATCCCCCGCATCCCGCTTATACGGCGCCACCTCCACCCGCGCACCCGCCAGCAAATCATCCGGACTCCTCCCGGACAGCGCGCCATAACTCTCGAATTCCGCCACCGCGAACAGTACATGCCCCTCGGCCGCATACGCATGCCCGCTGGCCACCAGCCGCTCGATCAGCGCCACCATCTCCGCCACATGCGCCGTCGCCCGCGGCTCAATATCCGGCGCCAAATTCCCGATCGCCGCCATGTCCGCCGCAAAATCCGCCGCCGTCCGCGCCGTCAACGCCTCGATCGGCTCGCCCGCTTTCGCCGCCCGCGCGGAAATCTTGTCGTCCACATCAGTAATGTTGCGCACATACGTCACGCGCGGATACAGCGCGCGCAACAGCCGCGCCACCACATCAAACACCACCGTGGAGCGCACATTCCCCAGATGCGGCAGGTCGTACACCGTCGGTCCACACACATACATGCGCACATGCGCAGGATCGGCTGGCAAAAACAGCTCGCGACGACGCGTCGCACTGTTATGAAAATAGAGCTCGGGCATGATCCAAGGCTTGTGCGGAAAATCGCGCCGGGACGCAATCATGGGGCTCTGCCCCAAACCCCGTCACGCGCAAGCGTGCTTCGCACGACGGGGCCTAGAGGCCCCAGACCCCCACTAATTAAGAGGTTCTAAGGACGAGTCCTTAGCGGGCTGGCGCAAAGGCGCCATTGGTCCGAGCCTGCGGCGCCAGGGGCAGAGCCCCTGGCCTTGCCTTCCCTAACGCGTCGCCTCGTTGCTCTCCGGCTTCGCATCCGGCTCCCCAATATCAATCAAACACTTCCAAGCCCCACCATCTTTCTTCCGCCACACGGTCACATACCGCCCCGTCACCATCGCCGCCCCGGCCCCCTTCTTGAACAGCGCCCAGTCCCCTGTCGTCACCCCCATATCACCGCTCTTGCTCCCCCAAGCTGACAGCGGCACCCATTTGAGCGTCGTCGGGTCCGGACCCGCGCCCCCCATGGCCGCGTAAACCTCCGCCGCCCCCCGCGCCGGCTTGCCATGCCCGGTGAACGCCAGCCCCTCATCGGGGTCCATATACGCCTTGAACGCCGCCGCGGTCCCAACCTCCCCCGCCCTGCGCGCAAATTCGCGGTCCACCGCCCCCACCTCGGCCGCCGTCTGATTGGCCGAATCCTTCCCCCACGCGCCGCCCGCCGCCACCACGCACACCAGCACCACGGCTAAACCCCGCATCGCACCGCGCTCCCCCAAGGCCTGCGCGTATCCTGCCACCACCCGCCGCCCGCTTTCCACATTTGACTCGCCCGCCCCCATGCCCTACCTCAATTGCGAACGGTTCGCATCTACAGGCAGCCGCGGAGACGGACCCGGTGCCAGACCAAGCCCTCAAGACTCCCCTTCCGGCCACGCCGCCGGCCACCACGCGCATCACCCGCGCGCTCGCCGTCTTCGGCCCCGGCCTCGTCGTCATGCTCGCGGACACGGATGTCGGCAGCATCATCACCGCGGGCCAAAGCGGCGTGCAGTTCGGATACCGGCTGCTCGGCCAGCAGCTCATCCTCGTCCCCATCCTCTACATGGTCCAGGAACTCACCGTCCGCCTCGGTATCTTCACCTCCCGCGGCCACGGCGAACTCATCCGCGACACCTTCGGCCACTTCTGGGCGTGGGTGTCCGCCGCCGGCCTTGCCATTGCCACCATCGGCGCCTTGCTCACGGAGTTCTCCGGCGTCGCCGGCATCGGCGAGCTCTACGGCATTCCCCGCGCCCTCAGCCTGGCACTGGCCGCAGCCGCCCTTCTCTCCGTCGTCCTCACCGGCTCGTATCGCCGCGTGGAGCGCGCCGCAATCGCCGTCGGCCTGTTCGAACTCGCGTTCTTCTATGTCGCCTGGGCCGCCCACCCCAGCGTCGCGGACATGGCCCACGGCGCCATCAACATCCCCTGGCGCAACCCGGATTATCTCTATCTGTCCGCTGCCAATATCGGCGCGGTCATCATGCCATGGATGGTTTTCTACCAGCAATCAGCGATAGCCGACAAAAAGCTCCGTCCCGAACATTACGGCGCCGCCAAGCTGGACACGGCGGTCGGCGCGCTCCTCACGCAGCTTGTCATGGCTGCCGTGCTGATCGCCTGCGCCGCCACCATCGGCGCCCACAACGTCCACGCCTCCCTCACCACGGTTGGTGAGATGAGCCAGGCGCTCACCCCCTTCATGGGCCAAGCCACCGGCCGCCTGGTCTTCTCCCTCGGCGTACTCGGCGCGGGCCTCGTTGCCGCCATCGTCGCCTCCCTCGCATTAGCCTGGGGCGTGGGCGAGGTGGCCGGCTACAAACGCTCGCTCGAACTCCGCCCGCTGCAGGCCAAATGGTTCTACGGCGTCTATGCCGCCTGCGTCGTCGCCGGCGCCGTCCTCGTCGCCGTCTGGCCAAACCTCGTCTCGCTGAACGTCGGCGTCCAGGTGATGAACGCCCTGCTCCTGCCCCTCGTCCTCGGCTTCCTCATCGCGCTCGCCATCTTCAGCCTGCCGCCGGATCGTGCCCTGCGCGGATGGTACATGTGGGTAGTCATCATCGTCTCCGCGCTGACCACCGCCCTTGGTGTCTTCGGCGGCCTCCAAGGCGCCGGCCTCGTCTAGGCAAGAAAGAGTTTCCATCGGCAGCAAAGCAAGTGTTCACCACGAAGACACGAAGAAGCAAAAATCACGAAGAGCACGAAGAAAAGTTAAAAGCAAAAAGAAACGAAGCTGGAAATCGAACCCTCACCTGCTGAGCGCCGCAGGCATCGATCTGCCTTCCTTTCTTCTTCGTGCCCTTCGTGTCTTCTTGCTCTTCGTGCCTTCGTGGTGAATCTTCCTTTCTCGAACCCCTACAGCTCGCGAAACTTCCGATTCAAATCAAACTCCCGCGTTGTCACATACTCCTCCACCCGGCCCAGCCGCTGATCCAGCCGCGCCAGCGTCTCCCCCAGCGCCACCACCGCCGGATTGGTCGGCGCGGAAGGTCCACTCCCGCCAAACCGCCCCCGCACCCCGCCGCCGCGGCGTACAATCCGCCAAATGATGTAGGAAACCAGCACCACAAATCCGAACGCCAGAATATGGCCAATCACGTGGGAAGAACCAGAACTCACGCTCCTGCGCGCGCCGCCGGCCTGCCGCTCCGCCTCTCTTGTCTGGCTATGCACCCAATCGGACCCGGCCACGGTGATGTCGCTGCCACCGCTCGCGTTGCGCGTCAGTTGTCCGCTCACCGGCCCCAGCTTCACGTCCCCGCCGCCGGTTGCCTCCAAATTGGCATCGCGCACGGAGGCCGCCACGGACAAGTCCCCATGCCCATGCAGCCGCGCCGTCAGCATTCCTATCTGCCCAGACCCAATCAGCATGTCGCCAGATCCGCTGGAATCCAGCGTGACGCTGTCCGCGGCAATCCCGCCCACCACCAGGTCGCCTGAACTCACCTGCTTGACGGTCAGCGGGCCGTTCACCTGCTTGATGCGCACATCGTTCGCGCCGCCAATCTCCACCGTCGTCGGCCCATCCACCTGCCCGGCATAAACGTCCGTGTGGCCGTGCAGCGCCAGCGTTAGCGAGCCGGTCCGGCCCGCCTTCAGGTCGCCGCTGCCGGTGAAGCTCGCCACCAGCGGCGCGCGCAAATCACCCACATGCACCGTCTCGTCGCTCGCCGATGAGATCGTCACCGGCGTATCCGGCGAGATATCAATCCGCAGACGTCCCACGTCGCTGCCGCAGCGCGATGTGGACACCACCGCCGTGCTGCCGCTCACAAGCGTCAGGCAGGACAATGACCCATCCAGACTGACCCGGATGCTGCCGTTCGCGGCCCCATCCGTGCTGATGATCACCTCGTCGCTCAGCGTGTCCGTCAGCACAAGCTGACCGCCGGTCACCGTTTGCGTATCCGCCAGCGCCGGCAAGGCCAGCCCCCACGCCGCCAGCATCGCAGCGGCCAGACAGGATGCGCGCATCATGCCCGCACCCGCGCGCGCCAGCCTGGCGCATCCTGGTCCAGCAGCCGCTCCAATGTCTCCACCCGCTGCTCCAGCCGCCGGCCCATCTCCAGCGCCCGGTCCAGCGCCGTCTGATCCGCGCCCGCCAGCCCCACGGAAGCGGTCCCCCGCCCCCGGTAATGCGCCCGCACCGCGGTCAACACGATGACGAAGGTGAAGATGACAACAAGATCCCAGTCCATGCGCAAAGTTCCCGCATCCATTGGCGTGCCAAGCTGCCCGCTCGAAACACATGGTTAGCATCCGCTGTGCCAGCCCGGCAGGGGGCCAATTTGCTGGGCATTTGACCGTTTACCTCAAATCCGCATGGCGGATTTGGCCATTCCCTAACTCTGACGCCATAGAAATGTCG
>CAZZYR010000228.1:0-4800 GCA_964658235.1 uncultured Acetobacteraceae bacterium
CATTATACGGCCCGATCACGGCGTGCCGCGCGACCATGACCCGCGCGCGGGGCTGGCGGCACCGCGCGCCGCCACGACAGCCACCCGCACGCAGCGGATCGTGCTGCTGGTGTCCGTGCTGGTGGTGCTGTGGCTGACGCTGCAGCTGTTCGCGGCGATCCTGCTGCCGTTCGTGGCGGCGTGCGGTATCGCCTATGTCCTGGACCCGTTCTGTTCCCGCCTGACGCGCGCCCGGGTGCCGCGCGGGCTGGCCAGCCTGATCCTGATCATCGGCCTGATCCTGATCATGCTGCTGGCCGCGTTGCTGCTGTATCCGCTGATCATCCAACAGATCGGGCTGCTGGTGGGCCATGTGCCGGACTACGTGCAGGGGCTCAGCACGTTTGCCGGCCGGGTGATCGCCCGGCTGCAGCAGCATTTAGGGCCGGACTACGTGGACGCGAAACTGTCCGAACTGGTCAGCGGCCAGGCGGGTGCGATGATGTCCTTCCTGGCCGGCGCGGTGACGCGGGTGGTGGGCGGCGGATACGCGCTATTCAACGTGCTGTCGCTGGTGGTGGTGACGCCGGTGGTGGGGTTTTACCTGCTGCGCGACTGGCCGCGGGTGATTGCGCTGGTGGATGGCTGGCTGCCGCGGCGGTATCAGGGCGTGCTGCGCGCGCAGGCGCGGGAGGTGGACCGCATCCTCTCGGCCTGGGTGCGCGGCCAGGCGCTGTGCTGCCTGATCCTAGCGCTGTTTTATGCGCTTGGCCTGTCCCTGGTGGGACTGGAGCTGGGGCTGGTGGTGGGGCTGACGGCGGGGTTTCTCAGTTTCATCCCGTATGTCGGCAGCATCGCCGGGGCGGTGGTCTCGATCGGGCTGGCGTTCGCGCAGTTCCCAACCTGGGAGGGGGTGGTGCGCGTGGCGGTGGTGTTCGTGGTGGGTCAGGTGCTGGAGGGCTACGTGATCTACCCGCGGTTTCTGGGGGACCGGGTGGAGCTGCCGGCGGTGTGGGTGATCTTCGCGCTGTTTGCTGGCGGGGCGGCGTTCGGGTTTCTGGGCGTGATGCTGGCGGTGCCGGTGGCGGCGACGCTGGGCGTGCTGACGCGGTTCTGGCTAAGGCGGTATCTGGCCAGTCCGCTCTACCTTGATCCGCCACTGGATGGGGCGCCGCCGCCAAGTGTGGTTCCGTGAGCCGCCAGCTTGCCTTGCCGTTCGTCCACCGGCGGCACTTTTCGGTGGACGGTTTCGTGGCCGGGGAGGCGAACGCCGACGCGCGTGCCTGGCTGGCGGACCCGGCGCGGTGGCCGGGGGCGCGGCTGGCCATCCATGGCGAGGCAGGCACAGGCAAGACCCACCTGCTGCACGCCTTCGCCGAGCGCAATGCGGGGATCCTGCTGCCCGGCGAAGCGGTGCGGTATCTGATCGATCTGCCGGAGTCCGGCGTGATTGCCATTGATGACGCGGATGCGGCGCCGGAGCCCGAAGCGCTGCTGCACCTGCTGAATGGAGCCGCCGAGGGTGGGCTGCCCGTGCTGCTCGCTGGCCGCCTGCCGCCGGCGCAATGGGTGGTGGCGCTGCCGGATCTGGCCAGCCGGCTGCGGGCGGTGACGGCGGTGGGCTTAACGTTGCCGGAAGATGAGCTTCTGGCGGCGCTGCTGGCGCGGCTCATCGCCGAGCGCCAGCTGCGGGTGGACGAGGCGGTGCAGGCGTATCTGCTGGCGCGCTTGCCCAGGTCGGGCGCGGCGCTGCGCGAAGCCGCAGCCCGGCTGGACCGCGCGTCTCTGGCGCTGGGGCGCCGCGTGACGCGCGCCACGGCAGCCATCGTGCTGACGGAGATGGGGCTGAGCGATGATCCAGAAACTGTCTCGCACGACAACGGCGCGCTGCTCTAGGATCAGGCCATGCCACGATCCAGCGCCCAGCCTGCGACCCATCTTCGCGCCGTGACCGCTGCACCGCCCAAGGTGCTGGCGATAGCCACGGACAGTCCAGACCGGTTCATCAACCGCGAACTGAGCTGGCTGGATTTCAACGACCGCGTGGTGGAGGAGGCCGAAAATCCGCGGCATCCGCTGCTGGAGCGGCTGCGGTTCGTCTCAATCAGCGCGGCCAATCTGGACGAATTCTTTTCCGTGCGGGTGGCGGGGTTGATCGGGCAGGCGCGGGCTGGCCTCACGCGGCTCTCACCGGACGGGCGCACGCCGGCGCAACAACTGGCCGTGGTCAATGAACGCGCGAAGACGTTGCTGGATCGTCAGCAATCCGTGTGGCTGGAGCTACGCGCGGCGCTGGCCAAGACGGGCATAGAGGTGTGCGACGCGGCCAAGCTTGGCGATGACGACCGGACGTGGCTGGAAGCCTGGTTCATGGAGCGCGTCTTCCCGGTTCTGACGCCGCTGGCCATCGACCCGGCGCATCCGTTTCCGTTCATCCCCAATATGGGGCTGGTGATGGCGCTGCAGCTGCACCGCGAGGAGGACGCCGCGCATGGCGGCTACCACATGCGCGGCCTGATCCCCCTGCCCGCCCAGGTGGACCGCTTCATCCGCCTGCCGGCCTTGGCCGGCGAGGCGGGCGGGAAGATCCGCTTCGTCATGCTGGAGGACGTAGTCACGCTGTTCTTGCAGCGCGTGTTTCCGGGTTTCTATGTGACGGGCCAGGGGCTGTTCCGGCTGATCCGGGATACGGACATCGAGTTCGAGGAGGAAGCCGAGGACCTGGTGCGGATGTACGAGACGGCGTTGAAACGGCGCCGGCGCGGCAGTGTGATCCATCTGGCCGTCGATTCGCACATGCCGCAGCCGCTGGTGGACCTGGTGGCCGGCAGCGTGGACGCGGATCATGAAGAAATCAGCGTGCAGCAAGGTCTTCTGGGTGTGGTGGACCTGAAGCAGCTGATTGTGGACGACCGGCCGGACCTGCTGTTCAGCCCTTATACGCCACGCTTTCCGGAGCGCATCCGCGATTTCGGCGGCGATTGCTTCGCGGCGATCCGGGCGAAGGACATCATCGTCCATCATCCGTTCGAGAGCTTTGATGTCGTCGTCCAATTCCTGCGGCAGGCGGCGGGCGATCCGAGCGTGGTGGCGATCAAGCAGACGCTGTATCGCACCAGCCGTGACAGCCCGATCGTGAAAGCCCTGGTGGAGGCAGCCGAATCCGGCAAGTCCGTCACCGCCATGGTGGAGCTGCGCGCGCGGTTCGACGAGGAGGCCAATATCCGCCTGGCGCGCTCCCTGGAAGCCGCGGGCGTGCAGGTGGTGTTCGGCTTCGCGGAATTGAAAACCCACGCCAAGATCAGCCTGGTTGTCCGGCGCGAAGGCGCGTCCATGCGCAGCTATGCGCATTTCGGCACCGGCAACTACCATCCGATCACGGCGCGCATCTATACGGATCTCAGCTTCTTCACCGCGGACCCGGACCTGACGCGGGACGCGATGCGCCTGTTCAACTACATGACGGGTTACGCGCAGCCGGAGCAGATGGACGCGCTGGCTTTCTCGCCGCTGACCACGCGCACGACGCTGGTGGACCTGATCGACCAGGAGATTGCGTTCGCGCGCGCGCAGAAACCGGCGAGCATCTGGCTGAAGCTGAACAGCCTGGTGGATCCCAAACTGATCGACAAGCTCTACGAGGCGTCCAATGCGGGCGTACACGTAATGGCGGTGATCCGCGGCATCTGCTGCCTGCGGCCTGGCGTTCCGGGACTGTCGGAGAACATCCGGGTGAAGTCCATCGTCGGGCGGTTCCTGGAGCATGGCCGGATCTGCGTGTTCGGGCATGGGCATCGGCTGCCGAGCCGTCATGCGCTGGTCTACATCAGTTCGGCGGACTGGATGGAGCGGAACATGGATTTCCGGGTGGAGACGCTGGTGCCGATCCGCAATGCGACGGTGCACGCGCAGGTGCTGGACCAGATCATGGTGGTGAACCTGAAGGATACGCTGCAATCCTGGGAGTTGAAGCCGTCCGGCGACTGGCAGCGTTTGCCGCCTGGGGCAAAGCCGGTGTCCGCGCATGAGTATTTCATGACGAATCCGTCTTTGTCGGGGCGGGGGACGGCGCTGCATGGGCCGGTGGTGCCGTTGCCGCGGCCGCGGCCAATGCGGCCGGATAGGGTGCTGCAGGATTAGAAGGAAGGCCTTCTTTTTTGAAAAGAAGAAGCAAAAAACTTTTATCTATTGAGTCCGCGATAGCACTGAAAAAGTTTTTTGGTTCTTTTTTTCAAAAAAGAACTGCTTCCTTCAACACCTCGGATGCCCGTGCCCCGCCACCTCATGAACCCGCGGTATCAGCACCAGGCTGACCACCACCGCGAACACAACGAGCATCGCAACGCCCTCCAGCGGATGCGCCTGAAGCCAGCCGATCACCGTATCCACCATTCGGGCGTCCTCCTTCTGCGAAAACGTTAGGCGAGTGCGTCTTTCATGTCACTTATTATGTTGCGTTGCAGCGCAGCAATTCTTCCAGTTCTTGCGGGGTGTCCCAGGTGAGCATGACGTCGATCGGCGTTATCCCCAGCCTGTCGGCGGGCGGGATCCGCACATAATCCTTGGGCGTAGTGACGACGCTCACACCCAGCCGCGCGCCTTCAGCCGCCATGGAAGCGACCTCGCCAGGCCGAAAGGCATGGTGATCGGGCCAGGCATGGCGGGCCACCACATGGACGCCGGCGTCTTCCAGCATGGTGAAGAACTTGGCCGGGCGGCCGATGCCGGCGAAGGCCAGCACGCGGCGGCCGGCGAAGTGGGCAATCTCCTCGCCGGGCACAAGCCGCGCGCGCAGGACTGGCAGCGTGGCAGGCAACTGGG
>CAZZYR010000229.1:0-4788 GCA_964658235.1 uncultured Acetobacteraceae bacterium
GTTCAATGCGCCGCTGACCGGCGCGTTCTATGCGTTCGAGTTGGTGATCGGGACCTATTCGCTGGTGAGCCTGGCGCCGGTGGTGGCGGCGGCGATCAGCGCGGTGATGGTGCAGCGGGTAATCCTGGGCGACGAGCCGGGCTACGACGTGCCGATGCCGCCGGGGATAGAGACGGCGGATTTCCTGCCGGTTCTTGTGCTGGGCGCGCTGTGCGCCCTGGTGGGGATCGGGATCATGTTTGCCGTGACGCTGGCCGAGCGTGGTTTCACGCTGAGCCGGATGCCGGGCTGGCTGCGGCCCGCGGTGGGCGGGCTGGCGCTTGGCGGCCTGGCGCTGATTACGCCGGCGGTGCTGTCCGCCGGCCATGGCGCGCTGCGCACCGCCCTGACGGCGCCGTTGCCGCTGGGCACGCTGCTGATACTGCTGGGGTTGAAATCCCTGGCGTCCGCGATTTCGCTGGGATCCGGTTTCAGGGGCGGGCTGTTCTTCGCTTCGTTGTTCCTCGGCGCGATGCTGGGAAAGGCGTTCGCGGCGGTGATGCTGTTGGTGTGGCCCGTGCCGGTGTTTCCGGAGGCGGTGTATGGGCTGATCGGGATGAGCGGGATGGCGGTGGCCATTGTGGGCGGGCCGCTGACGATGACGTTCCTGGCGCTGGAGAGCACGGGGAGCCTGCCGCTGACTGTGGCGGTTCTGGCTGCCGCTGTGGTGTCCAGCCTGACGGTGCGGCGGACGTTCGGATATTCGTTCGCGACGTGGCGGTTTCATCTGCGTGGGGAGAGCATACGCAGCGCCGTGGATGTGGGCTGGATACGCAACCTGACCGTGGGCCGGATGATGCGTGGCGACGTGCGCACGGTGGATGCCGGGACGAGCCTGGCTGTGTTCAGGCGGGATTACCCGCTGGGCTCCGTGGCGCGGGTGATCGTGACGGATGCGGCGGAGCGGTATGCGGGGATCATCTGGGTGGCGGACGCCCACGCGGCGCAGGCGGCCGAAGGCGTGGTGGGGGACATGCTGCATCATACGGGTGCGGTGCTGACGCCGGCGATGACCGTAAAGCAGGCTGCGACGATGTTCGAGACGGCGGAGGCGGACGCGCTGGCGGTGGTGGACGGGGTGGACACGCTGCGGGTGCTGGGGTTGCTGACGGAGCAGCACGCGCTGCGCCGGTATGCGGAGGAGTTGGAAAGGCGGCGGCGGGATTTGAGTGGGGAGTAAGGAAGGCCATCTTTTTGAAAAAAAGCAAAAAACTTTTATCAGTGCGAGGCGGACTCAATGGATAAAAGTTTCTTGGTTCTTTTGTTCAAGAAAAGAACTGCTTGCTTATCCTGACGTGTTTTCGAGTTCGATTTGTGGTGGCACAGGCGGATCCTGATCCGCGGGGAGCATCCATTCGCCGTTTATCTGGGTGAAGCCACTATTGGCGAAGAGCGCGTGGCAGGGGTGGTTGACAGCATTCTTGATAAGGCGGGCGTGGATTGATGTGACGCCAGCGGCGCGCAGGCGGGCGACGAGGGCGGACATGACGGCCGCTTCGACGCGCATGCCGATGACGCGGCAGGACATGGTCCATTGCACAATGCGTCCGTTCTGCACGAGGACGACGCCGACCAGGCCGTAAGGTGTGAACCGGTCCTCGACATCGAAGACGGTGAAACTGCCGCCATTGCCGAAAAACGTGCAAATATCCTCCATCTTCCAGCGTTTGCCGCTGGTGTTGAACTGGTTGGTCTTGTTGAGCAGTTCGAAGGCGCGGTTGAAGCGGGGATGGATGGGCGAGGCGATAGTGGCGAGGCGGATGGTGGTTTGCTGGTCCCGCGCGAAGTCCTCCGGAGAGACGGCGGCGCGGGCGCCGTCGCGTTCGAACTGGGCGCGGATCATCTGGGTGCGCCGCGATGATTCCGGGGTGACGAATGCGGTTTGCATTTCGGCTGCCTGCAAAAGGATGCGGCGGGTGTGGAAGATGTTGTCGCCGATGATGCGCATGTCCGGAAAGGCGGCCCGCATGGCGGCGCGTTCGGCGGGATTGTCATCGATGAAGAGCACGTTGCATGGCAGCAGGTTCATGCCGGTGATGATGTCCTGCATGTTGTGCGGCTTGGGTTGCCAGTTGATGCGGATGGCGGCGAAATCCTCCAGCTTGAGCCGGTTGTGGAAGATGGAGTGCCAGATGGATGTGATGCGGGCTTCGTCGTTCTTGCTGCAGATGGCCAGGACGATGCCGCGCTTACGGACGTAAGCGAGGGCTTCGATGATCCCGAGGGGCCAGCCTTCGGCCATGTGGGGGCCGATATCGGCGGTGTCGCCGCTGACGCCGTTCCAGAGCGTGTCATCGAGGTCCAGCACGACGAGCTTGACGCTGTCCTGCTGGCGGACAATGCGCATCATGGCGCGCAGTTCCTGCAGGATGGCGTGGCGAAAGTTTTCGCCGGGCTCGTGTTCGTAGAAATCGCCGAGGCAGCCGGACTCCTCGATGCGGTTTTCCCATGTTTGGTGCTGGGAGAAGCTGGCGTTGTGGTTTAGCGCGGTAAAGGTGTCGTCCTGTACGTAACGGCGGCCGAAGGAGGCGGCGAGGCCATCGAGATCGACGAGGTATGCCCGCTGGTATGTGGCGAGCAAGCGTTCGAGCTCCTGGTTGAGGCGCTGGACGAAGAAGGCGGGGTTCGTAAGGCTGTAGCGCGGGAAGAAGCGGCCCATGGCGGTGTGCTGGGGCTGCATGAAGTTGAACACGAAGGTCAGGATGCCGTGGCGCGTGTTCCAGGTGAGCTTGCTGGCGAGCTGGCGGGCGAGGTTGGCGCAGGCGCGGGCGAAGGCGGCTTCGTGGGCGGCTACGTCGTCGTGATCGAGATAGGTGAACATGTCGTCGTTGAGGACGAAGCGAAGCGGGACCTGGACCACCTGGAAGTCGTAGGCACCGATGTCGCGCGGGGGCGCTTCGGGGAAGTCCTCGGCGCCGTTGGCAAGGATGAAATCCATGGGGGTGGGGGTGTCTTCCTCGCCCAGCGAGCCAAGGAGGTTTTCCAGGAAGCAGGAGCCGATGGCCAAGGCGCGGCCGGGGGTGTGGGGGGTGGCTTCGAGGTCCGGCGGCGTGGTGAAGAGGTGGGCAGGGACGCGGTTCGGGGCGGCTGGCGGTGGGGGTTCCGGTTCGGGCGGCGGCTGGATAGTGGCTTTGGGTGGCGTGGGCAGGGCGGCTTCGGGTGACGGGGCGGGCGAAGTGGGGGCGCCGAAGAGACCGGTGAAGGCGCTGCCGGGGGACAAGACGGGCGCTGGCGGCGCGGGCCTGCCGGCGCTGGACCATGGCCAGAGGCGGCGCTTGCTGCCGGCGGCGTCGCTCATGGTCTCGTCCGTCACGCGCACCGCCTGTTCAGGACACCAAGCTGCAGGGTCCCGGACGGTTGTAGGCAGCGTTTGTTGCGATCTCAACAGCTGTGTGGTGACAGTCGGGCGATGCGACTTCCTTGACATTTGCGGGGCGGGACGGCTCTAACCGGCGCCTCGCCGGATCACCTTGAATCATGTCCTTCAGCCAGAAATCCGCGGCCGCCAAGAAGCGGGCCGATGCCGCAGCCGCGAAGCCCTCGGGCGGGATCGTGGAGACAGTCAAGACGCTGGTCTATGCCGGGCTGATCGCCATGGGCATCAGGACGGTGGCGTTCGAGCCGTTCAACATTCCCAGCGGATCGATGATCCCGACGTTGCTGATCGGCGACTTCGTGTTCGTCAGCAAGTATAGCTACGGGTATTCACATTTCTCGGCGCCGTTCTCGCCGCCGCTATTTTCCGGGCGGATCTTCGGGTCCTATCCCCATCGCGGCGACGTGGTGGTGTTCCGCAACACGCGGAACACCAGCGAGGACTGGATCAAGCGGGTGATCGGGCTGCCTGGCGACCATATCCAGGTAAAGTTGGGGCACCTGTATATCAACGGGACGGAAGTGCCTCGGGCGCCGGAGGGAGATTATGAGGCGAGTTCGGACGACAACGGGACGCGGGTGCTGAGCAAGGAATATCTCGAATCCCTGCCGGACGGGCCGAAGCATCATCTGCTGAAGCTGTATGCCGATGACGAGCGTGCGGTGATTGGCGACCTGGATCCGAACAACACCGACGAATACGTGGTGCCGGACGGGCATCTGTTCATGATGGGTGACAACCGCGACAACTCGGCCGATAGCCGGTTCATGAGCGGGCTGGGGTTCGTGCCGCTGGAGAATGTGATCGGGCGGGCGCAATTCATCTTCTTCAGCTTCGATGCGGCGCATCCGTGGTGGCAGATCTGGGAATGGCCGCTTGAGGTGCGCTGGAGCCGGCTGCTGAAGGGCGTGGGTTGAGGACCGGATTTGAGTGAGGCGGGGGGCCAGAGCGATCTGGGCCCCGGCTTGCTGCAGGAGGCCGAAGCGCTGCTGGGGCATCACTTTGCCCGGCCGACGCTGCTGAGCGAGGCGCTGACGCACAGGTCCGCGAGTGCGGGGCGCGCGCGCGCGGCGCGGCGGGCGCGCATGCCGAAGGGCAATTCCGCGGGATCCAACGAACGGCTGGAGTTCCTGGGTGACCGGGTGCTGGGGCTGATCATGGCGGAATGGCTGGCGGAGCGGTTTCCCCACGAGCAGGAAGGACAGCTTGGGCTGCGGCTGGCGCATCTGGTGTCCCGCGAGGCGGCGGCGGCGGCGGCGGCTCAGATCAAGCTGGGCCGACTGCTGAATCTCGGGGCGAACGAGGCGTTGGCGGGGGTGGGGACGCTGGCGACGGTGCTGGCGGACGCGATGGAGGCATCGCTTGGGGCGCTG
>CAZZYR010000230.1:0-2370 GCA_964658235.1 uncultured Acetobacteraceae bacterium
GCGCGCGGACGGAAGCGTCTACACGCTCCCGGGCAGCGCGCGCATCAATCTTTTGCCGGGCGACGTGCTGGGCATCGCGACGCCCGGCGGGGGCGGCTACGGTCCGTGTGCTACGCGACAGTGATTATCGGCCTGTCTTCTCCACGAATAACTGCCCTGTTGCGTATGAGACCCATACCCGCCCACGCTTGAGGAAGGCCACGCCGAGCAAACCGTCTCCACTTTGCAGGCGCCCATTGCTGACAACCACCGCGCGTGCGTCACCGAACACTTGGCCGGCCACCTCAAGTCGCTGGAAAATGTGCAGCCAGGCCGTGAAGGCACGATTGTTCACGCCGTGGCCCTGAAGCTGCCGCCCTTCCTCCAGCATGTCAGGCGTGACGCCGGCGCGCGCGGCTGCTCTGGTGGAGACCACCAGGCCAGGCGAGCCGGTGTCCAGCAACAGATCCATCGGCGTGCCGTCCAGTCGAACCGGAACGCTGGCGTGGCGGGACGGTGCCACCGAAAGGTCCGCGGCGCTGCTCTCCGCAGGCCAGTCCGGCTTGATCTCCGTGCAGCCGGCAACGTGCCACAGGGCTAGGCGCCGATTCGGGATGTCTATGTCGAGATCGAAATGCGACAGCAGGTCCGCCCCAATCAGGCCGCCCGGGGTGGACCCGTCCGCGAGGTGCTCCGCGAAGGCCGCGGTGGGGAACGCCATGTTTGCGAAGGACTGACCGCCGATCTCGATCTTCTGGGTGTGGGCGATGTAGAGGTGGCTCTCCATCCCGCCCACGCCAACAGCGTCCGTCGTGTGGTCGAAGTCTCGCGGCAGGCTGAGCGACGCGGCAAGGTCCTGCGAGAGCGTGGTGATGCCGGCGCCGGTATCGATGAAGAAGAGGCGTTCGGCGCCGTCTATGCTGGCGGGGATGAAGAGCTTGTCCTGGAAGAGCGTGATTGGGAGGCTCGCCACGCGGTTCATTAGGCATTCGGCGGAGGCGGGCCACGTGGAAAGAAGGAAGGCAAGGCAAGCACTTCTTTTTTGAAAAAAAGAAGCAAAAAACTTTTGTCCATGGCGCTGCATGGGCCGTGCGTGACTCGAATTTAGCAACCGCGCAAGGAGCAAGAGTTTTTTGCTTCTTTTTTGCAAAAAAGAAGGCCTTGCTTCCTTACTTCACCGGACGAAATGCATTCGCCCACACCCAGTCAGCCACCTTGTGCCCTTCGATCACGCCCTGATCCGCATCGAACTGCCAATGCACGCCAAGATAGATCCGGCTTTCGGCGTTCTGGGTTTCTGCCTCCGTGAAGGACGCAAAATTCAGCGGATGGAGCGGGCGCAGCTTGCCGTCGTCACCCGTGTTCAGGCCGTTATACTCGTCCGAAGTGAAGGCAAAGGGTGTCGTGTCAGGATAATAATGGCGCAGGATCTGGAACAGCGCGCCGCCGATGGTGGCGTGGCCGGACACATAGGCCGGGAAAGGCGGCGTGAAATTGGGGCCGCGGGTGTTGGTGGCGGAGGCACCGAGCGGATACCAGGTGGGATCCGGGTTCACCCTGGTGTTGCCGCCCTGGTCCGCTGAACGGATGGCGGTGACGGGACGCCAGAACTGGTAAAACCATTTGGTGTTCCAGGCCGAGATGGCCGCGTCCGCCATGGCGGTGTTGATCAGGGCCAGCATGCGTCCGGCTTCGGAGACGCTGTTCATGCCTTTTTGAAGCACGATGGCGCGGGCAATCTGGTTGTAGAGCCGTGGCGGGGCGCAGAGCGCGGGCGTGCCGTCATAGGACCAGAAGACGCCTTCGAAGCCCTGTTTGTGTGTGCGGGAAGTGGGCGTGCCGAAATGCGGGTCTCCGCCCAGCTTTTCCACCTGGTTGAAGGCTTTGGTGTAGGCAGGGTCCGTCAGCGCGGGCGGCGGGGGCGCGCGGAATTGGTCGCCTGAGGCCATGGTGAATGGCGTCACCGCGCCCCAGTAAGCGCCGAGATAAAGTTGCAGGTTGCTGACAGGATCGGGCGACCAGTGGCCGACGCCACCGATAGGGGTAAACGGACCGCCCACCACGGGTTCGACATATTGCGAGCCGTCGGCGCTGCGCAGGGCGATAATGGCTGCGGCCGCGGCCTGGCCGAGCGTGCGGCCGGCCGCCAGGCTCGTCGCGTCGCCGGGCATGCGCGCGGCATCCAGCGCCAGGATCGCATCCAGCCGCGCGGTCTGGGACGGGTAGAGATAGACCAGCGCGTCATGCGCGGCCTGCGCGATGGCATAGTCGGTTGAGACATCCCCGGTGACGGGGGCGACATGCGCGTAACTCTGGTAATGCTGCGTGATGGCGTTCTCGGCCTCGAACATGGCGAAGGAGAAGGGCCGCTCGTCCCCCGCCCCGGAGACG
>CAZZYR010000230.1:2380-4764 GCA_964658235.1 uncultured Acetobacteraceae bacterium
CATGGCGATATGGACGATGGCCATGGCGCGGCTGGAACGGTGCGGACCGAACTGTTCGCCGAAGACGCGCTGCTCGCCTGGCTGAACGGGCGTGTGGTCAATGGCAGTGGTGTCCAGCGCCACTTCATTCCACATGAACAGACGGTCGAACGTGTTGGAGGGGATGCGCGGCGGGGCATGGTTGGCAAAGACGACGTGCATCTGGCGCGACGGCACGGCGAGCAGGGTCTGAAGTTCCGAGCTGCTGGCGGGCTCCAAAGTGGTGGCGGCACGCGCGACGGGTGCTACGGAGTTTAGCAATGCGAGCGCAGTAAAACTGACACTGAGAAGATGATGACGGCGCATGAGAAATCTCCAATGGGTTGCCAATCCCGCTGCCCGGGATCGCAGCCATTCGATAGGAGAACCACGCGGCGTGATCGAATTAAAGCATATGAAAATAAATGAAGGCGCCCTGAACAGAAGGCCAATTCCGTTGCGCAACCGCGTAAGTTGATACGGAACGTTTCTAGTTATGCTTGGTGGTTTGTTGCCGGATCGGCTGGCGCAATGCGGTTGTGATGATCTGCGCCATAGCCTGGGCGAGGCAGGCATAGCCGCGATTGTTCATGTGGAAGCCGTCAACCGCAATGAAATCGTCATACGGCGCGCCGGCGGCCGCCCAGTGGTCCATCAGCGTGCCGCGGGAGAACAGATTCACGCCGGTGTCCGCGGCGATCTGGCGCAGGGTTTCATCCATGACCGTGTGTTCCGGCGCGGCCATGATGCGGGGGCTGCGCTGGTTATCCATTAGCATGACGTCCGCGCCGGCTGCCTTGAGCTTGGTGATGCCTTCTTCGAGCAGATGCCTGAAAATGGTGGGTGCCTCATCGCGTACCGCGCCGTTGGCGCCGACCTGCCAGATCACGAGTTGCGGCCGGACAGCCAGGACATCGGCATCCAGCCGCGCCAGTTCCTCCGGCGCGTCCTGGCCGCCGATGCCGCGGTTGATGATGGCGAAGTCCGCGCGGTCCAAGTTCTGGTTGAGCTCGCGCTGGAGGAGGGCGGGATAGGAGTGGGCGATGTTGGTGGCCATCCAGCCGCGCGTGGAGCTGGAACCGAGGGCGACGACAATGAGGGGCTGGTTGGTGGCGAGCGCCGCGCGGGTGTGGGGGAGGAACGGGATGGGGAGGTCGCCGGCGGGAGGGCAGTCCTCGGCATGGGCGAGACCCGCAAAGCCCAGATATAGCAGGACTAGGGTGAGGCGTGCCGCCCCTCGCACACCCCCCATCACCCGTTTCAGGCGCGGCAGAATCAGGTGGCAGTTCCGCCCACGGTGAGGCCGCGGATTTTCAGGGTGGGTTGTCCCACGCCCACAGGCACGCCCTGGCCGTTCTTGCCGCAGGTGCCAATCCCCGGATCCAGCATCATGTCGCCGCCCACCATATCCACCTTGGTCAGGCTGTCCGGCCCGTTGCCGATCAGCGTGGCGCCCTTCACCGGCGCCGTCACCCGGCCATTTTCAATGAGATAAGCCTCGCTGGCGGAGAAGACGAATTTGCCGGACGTGATATCCACCTGGCCGCCGCCGAAGTTCACGGCATACAGGCCGCGCTTCACGGAGGCGATCATCTCGTCCTTGTGGTGGGTGCCGTTCAGCATCACCGTGTTTGTCATGCGCGGCATGGGTGCGTGGGCAAAGCTCTCGCGCCGGCCGTTGCCAGTGGGGCGTACACCCATCAGGCGGGCGTTCAGGCGGTCCTGCAAGTAGCCAGTCAGGATGCCATCCTCGATCAGCACGGTGCGGTTTGTGGGTGTGCCCTCATCGTCGATGGTCAGTGAGCCGCGGCGGTCCGGCAGGGTGCCGTCATCGACCACGGTGACGCCGCGGCTGGCAACCTGCTGGCCCATCAGGCCGGCGAATGCGCTGGTCTTCTTGCGGTTGAAATCGCCTTCCAGCCCGTGGCCGATGGCTTCGTGCAGCAGGATGCCGGGCCAGCCATTGCCGAGCACCACCTCCATCTCGCCGGCGGGGGCGGCCACGGAATCCAGTTTCAGGATGGCCTGGCGCAATGCCTCGTCCACCGCGGCGCGCCAGACGTCCGGGGCCAGGAAACGATCGAAGCCTTCGCGGCCGCCCATGCCGTGGGTGCCGGATTCACGCTTGCCGTCGCGCTCCACAACTACGCTGACGTTGAGGCGGACCAGGGGGCGGAGGTCCGCCGTGCGTGCGCCATCCGCGCGGACAATCTGCACCGCTTGCCATTCGCCGTGCAGGCTCGCCATCACCTGCTTGACCCGGCTGTCCTTGCCGCGGGCGTAGGCGTCAATCTCCGAGAGCACCGCGGCGCGGCCGGCGAAGCCGTCCTGCGTGATGGGGGAGGCATCCGAATAGAGGCGCGCAT
>CAZZYR010000231.1:0-4762 GCA_964658235.1 uncultured Acetobacteraceae bacterium
GATTTCGCGCGGACGGTGGCGGGGTTTTTGTCCGGGTGCGCGGAGCATGCGGGGATTAAGTAAGGAAGGATTTCTTTTTTGAAAAAAAGAAACAAAAAACTTTTATCAGTGCTGTCGCGGCCTCAAGGGACAAAAGTTTTTTGCTTCTTTTTTTCAAAAAAGAAGGCCTTCCTTCCTTGCGCGTAGATCTTAAACTGATCGCCAGCCTCATCAACCCAGGCAGCCGAGTCCTGGACATCGGCAGCGGCGACGGCACATTGATCGAGCACCTCTTCCGCACCCGTGGCTGCGACGCGCGCGGAATCGAGATCGACATGGCGGAGGTCACGCGCGCTGTCGCCCACGGCCTGCCGGTGATGCATGGCGATGCGGACAACGATCTTTCGCAGTATCCGGACAACGCATTTGACTACGTGGTGCTGACCCGCACGCTGCAGGCTGTGGAGCGGCCGCGCGAGGTGCTGCGCCAGATGCTGCGCATCGGCACGCGCGCGGTGGTGAGTTTCCCGAATTTCGGCCATTGGCAGGTGCGGCTGCAATTGCTGCGCACCGGCCGCATGCCGGTGACGGCCACGTGGAGCCGGATGTGGTATGAGACACCCAACATCCATCCCTGCACCATCCTGGATTTTCGGGAACTCTGCGCGCAGGAGGGGTATGCGGTGGAGCAGTGGCTGGCGATCGACGAGGCGGGGCGCAAATCTCCCTGGCGCCGATCCCTGCCGCTGGCCAACATTTTCGGAGAGCAGGCGATGTTTTTGATGCGCAAGGCAAACTAGGCATGGCCGTATCACCGGATCCTACCGTCACGGTCGGCCACGCCAGCTTCAGCAACACCGCCGCGCTCAGCGTGATTGCCGGCCCGTGCCAGATAGAAAGTGCATCGCATGCGCATGAATGTGCGCAGGCGTTGCAGGAAATGACGACGCGCCTCGGCATCGGATTCGTGTTCAAAAGCAGCTACGACAAGGCCAACCGCACCAGCGCGGCCGGCGCCCGCGGCGTTGGCATGGCCGCCGCCCTGCAGATCTTCGCGGATATCAAGGCAAGCCTCGGCGTGCCCATCCTGACGGACGTGCACGAACGCGAACATTGCGCGCCCGTCGCGGAAGTCGCGGACATCCTGCAAATCCCCGCTTTCCTCTGCCGGCAGACGGATTTGATCGTGGCCGCCGCGCAGACGGGCCGCGCCATCAACGTCAAGAAGGGCCAGTTCCTGGCACCCTGGGACATGCGCAACGTCATCGACAAGGTCACAGGCGCCGGCAACAGCCGCGTCCTGGTCACCGAACGCGGCGTATCTTTCGGCTACAACACGCTGGTCTCGGACATGCGCGCGCTGCCTATCATGGCGGCATTCGGCGCGCCGGTGATCTTCGATGCCACCCATTCCGTACAGCAGCCAGGCGGCCAGGGAACATCGTCGGGCGGGCAACGGGAGTTCGTCGCCGTGCTGGCGCGGGCCGCGGTGGCGGTGGGCGTGGCGGGGCTGTTCATCGAAGCACATCCTGATCCGGATCGGGCGCCGTCGGATGGGCCGAACATGATTGCGCTGCGGGATTTCGAGCCGTTGTTGGCGAACCTCATGCGTTATGATGAGCTTAATCAAGGCAAGCGGTTCTTTTTTGAAAAAAAGAACCAAAAAACTTTTGCGATATGACGCTGGTTATCATTCCGGCGCGCATGGCCGCAACGCGGCTGCCGGACAAGCCGCTTAAGGATATTCATGGCAAGCCCATGATTGTTCATGTGCTGAACAGGGCCATCGAGGCTGATCTCGGCCCGGTGATTGTGGCAACGGACCACCCGGACATCGCGGCCGCCGTCACGAACGCGGGCGGCACCGCCATCCTCACGCGCGCGGACCATCCCTCCGGCACGGACCGCATCGCCGAAGCACTCGCCATCGCGGACCCGCACCGCACCCACCAAATCATCGTCAATTTTCAGGGCGATCTGCCCACCATCGCCCGCCACGTGCTCCGCCAGACCGCCGCCCTGCTGGACGATCCGGCCGTCGATATCGGAACCCCCGTCGCCCTGATCACCAACGATGCCGAACCGTCCGCCCCCAGCGTGGTCAAGATGATCGGCACCCAAACCGCATCCACGCGCTTCCGTGCCTTCTATTTCACCCGCGCCCAGGCGCCCTGGGGACCCGGCCCGCTCTATCACCACATCGGCCTCTACGTCTGGCGCCGCGCGGCACTCGAGCGCTTCATCCGCCTGCCGCCCTCACCCCTCGAACTGCGTGAGAAACTCGAACAGCTTCGCGCGCTGGAGGCTGGATTGCGCATCGATGCCGCGCTGGTGGACGATGTTCCGTTGGGTGTCGATACGCCGGAGGATCTGGAACGGGCGCGGCTGTTGCTCAAGAAAGCAGTTCTTTTTTGAAAAAAAGAACCAAAAAACTTTTATTCATGGGAGCCGCGCTGTCTCAAACGTCGGGTCCAAACAGACAAAAGTTTTTTGCTTCTTTTTTTCAAAAAAGAAGGCCTTCCTTTCTTACGCAACCTCCGCCCGCTTCGTCTCCACCACCCGCGCCAAATCCCCCACATTCCTCACATCATCGATCTCCGGCCCCTCCAGCTCAATCCCATACTCACGCTCCAGCGCCAGAATAATCTCCACGAATTTGAACGAATCGAATCCGGCAATGCTCTGCCCCGTGGATTGCGCATCCAGCGCGATCTCCGGATTGCGAAAGACCTCGCGGAAAATCCGCGTCAGCGTGGCAAGCGTCTCGGCCTGAACAGTCATGCACCAGTCTCCAGGATTAGGGAATCCAACAGGGCAGCCGCGGCACGGCGATCGACCTTGTCACTTTCGTTGCGCGGCAGGGCGAGCACGGCCACGATGTGCGTTGGAACGGCATAGGCTTCAATCTTGCCGGCGAGCGCGTCCTGTAGGGCCACCGCGTCCAGTTCACCCCCGCTTGGATCTTCCACCAGGGCTGCCAGTGCTTCGCCGCGCTTGACCACGCACACGGATGGCCAGCCGCAGGCAATGATGGCGGCGGCCACCTCATCGAGTTCTATGCGGTAACCGCGCAACTTTATCTGCAGGTCGATCCGCTCCTCGAAGAACAGATGCGCGCCGCGTCGCACGGCCCAATCGCCGGTATGGAAGCACGGCGTTGCCACGCCCTCCACGGCAATCGTGCGGAAGGCGCGGGCAGTGCGTTCGGCATCGTTCCAATAGCCGCTCGCTACTTGCGGACCGGTCAACACAATCTCGCCCTCGTTCGCATCGGGGCCGTCCACAAGGTGCAGCCCCATGCCGTCGATCGGGCCGCCGACGGAAGTGTTGTTGCCGTGGCAGGCGGCGGTGAAATCCACGGCGGACATGCGCATCTGCGTGACGGAGACGGTGGCTTCCGTGGGGCCATAGGTATTCTGCACGGCAGCATCCGGGCAGGCGGCGAACAGCGCGGCCAAAGGCGCGCGCAGCAGCTTTTCGCCAACCAGCGTGAACATGCGCACGCGGCCGAGATTGGCGCGGGTGAGCTGCCCCGCCGTCTGCATCAGGTCTATCACGCTCGGCACGGACGCCCAGGCGGTAATGCCCTCCCGGGCGATGGCGCGCGCCGGCATCAGCCGGTCTCCGCGCGCGTTGATGGGCACCAGCGTGGCGCCGGTGCACAGCGCGCCATAGATGTCCTGCACGCTCAGGTCGAACGCCAGGTTGTTGAACTGGCTGACCACATCGTCAGCCACCACGGTCTCTGATGTCTGCATCCAGGCGACGAAGTGATTGAGGGCGACGCGCGGGATCACCACGCCTTTGGGTTCGCCCGTAGAGCCGCTGGTGAAGATCACATACGCCGTGGCATGGCGGCTGCCTTGCCCCTCCAGCGCGGGCGCGCTGCCCAAATCCGCCGGGTCCACGATCCGCGCGCCAGGCGCTTCCGCCCGCAAGAGTTCGCCCGCCGCGCGCGGCGCCACGATCACATCCGGCTGCAGCAGCCGCGTCACGCGGAGCTGCTTCTCGATCGGCGAGACCTCGTTCAGCGGCGTGTAGAAGCCGCCGCCCAGCGCCGCGCCCAGCATGGACGCGTAAGCATCCACGCCGCGTGGCAAAGCGATCAGCACGCGCTCCGCGCCGGCGAACGCGGCGGCGAGCTGGCGTGCGCGCGCCGCCAGTTCGGCATAGGTGGCACCTGGCCGCGCCTGCACGGCCAGCTTGTCCGGAAAGCGGGCGGCGGCATTCAGGAACAGGTCGATCACGTCGGGTGACGGCAGAGGGGGCGGCGCCATGCCATGCGATTACCACGGATGCGGACCGCCATCACACACCCTGACAGCGCCCTGCCAACCTGCCACCTTGGCGTGATGATGCCGCCTGATCCGCAAGCCGACACCATCGCCGAAGCCACAACCAGCGTCGCCCGCACCATAGATCTGGAGCAGCGCGGACTGGCCGCCTTGGCCGCCGCCCTCCCCGCCGGACTAGCGGACGCCTATGCCCGCGCCGCCGCCGCCATCGCGGCGTCCACCGGCACCGTCATCGTCAGCGGCATGGGCAAATCCGGCCATGTCGGCCGCAAGATCGCCGCCACCCTGTCCTCCACCGGCACGCCCAGCCACTTCCTGCACCCCGCCGAGGCCAGCCACGGCGACCTGGGCGTGATCCGCGACAATGACGTGGTGCTTGCGCTGAGCTGGTCCGGCGAGACCGGGGAGCTGGCGGACATCGTGGCCTACACGCGCCGCTTCGAAATTAGGCTCATCGCCATCACCTCCCGCGCGGACAGCGCGCTGGG
>CAZZYR010000232.1:0-4760 GCA_964658235.1 uncultured Acetobacteraceae bacterium
AGGGCGTAGCGGAAGCCGAGAATGATTTCGTGGTTGAGGTCGTTGCCGAACTTGCGGTTGCCGGTGACGGTGTAGGCGCGGGTGTAGGCGATGGTTGTGGGCGGGTTGGGGATGACGGTTTCGACGCGGCGCTGCGTGAGCTGGTAAGCGGGGAGCGGATCCAGCAGGCCGATGAAGTGGTACTCGGTGGTGAAGCTGAGGCCTGGCACGAAGGGGAGCGCATAGGAGAAGCCGGCGATGGCCTGGTAGGCGAAGCCGCCGACAGTCTGGTCATGGAATCCGAGCCGGGTGCCGGGCGGCAGGTCCACGGTGGCGGGCTGCGGAATGACAGTCACGCCCTGGACGCTTTGGTTGAAGCCGCGATGTTCGACGGCCAGGCCGCCGGCACCGACGCCGATATAGGGCGATACGGGCAGGCCGAGATCGACATCGTAGAGCACGTTGAGGAAGCCGCCGTATTTGCGCTCGATTCCGCCGCCGCGGCGGGGCGGGTTGGCGCCGTCAGGCGTAATACCCTGCGCGCCGCGCACAACATTGCTGATGTAGTCGCCTTCGATTTCCGCGCGCAGGCCGCCGCCGAGCCCGTAGCCGATGCTGGCTTTGCCGGCGAAGCCGGGGTGGAAGGTGTAGATCACCTTGTTGTTGAAGTTCAGGCTGGGCGCGGGGGCGACGGTTTCGTTTTGCTGCAGGTTCACGCCGCCGCCGAGGCTGACATAAGGGCCGGCGACCGGCTGGGCGAAGGCGAAGGCCGGCACGCCAAGCAGCGCGATGCCTAGGAGGGACGTGGATTTTATCGGCATGCGAATCTCCGGGCGCGCGGTCTTTCCGGCGGTGGCCGTGTCATGCGCCGGCGGCGGCTGAATGTGCAATCACCCAGCCTGGCGCGATAGGATTAGGCGGAGCGCTGTTGCCCGTGGGTGACGCCGAGGGATTGGAGGTAGATGAGGAGGCCGGCTTCGAGGAGGTCTTCGGGTGGCATGGGGAGGCGGCGGTGGGCGCCGCTGGGGCCGTCGATGAAGAGGGCGGCGACGCCGTGGCAGAGGGACCAGATGTGGAGCGCGACCATCAGCGCGGGGGGGCGGCCGGTGGGTTTCATGGCGCGCACGGCGGCGTCCGCGGCGAGGCGGAGGACGCCGAAGGCGCGGTCCGAGGCGGCGAGCAAAGCGGGATCGTCTTCCAGCGGGAAGCCTGGTTCGAACATGGCGGCGTAGAAGGCGGGGTCCTTGCGGGCGAAGGCGAGATAGGCGCGCGCGGTGGCCTCGATGGCGGCGGCGGGGTCCGGGCGGCCATCATTCCAGGCGGCGAAGAGCTGTTCGGCGAATTTCTCGAAGCCCTGGCGGGCGATGTCCGCGATGAGCGCGTTGCGATCCTTGAAGTGGCGGTAAGGCGCTGCGCCGCTGACGCCGACGGCGCGGGCGACTTCGGCGAGGGTGAAGCCGTTGGGGCCGGCTTTGGCGATCAGGTCCAGGGCGGCTTCGACCATGGCTTCGCGGAGGTTGCCGTGGTGGTAGGCGCGGGTGGATTTGGAGGCGAAGGGCATAAGGAATAAGGAAGGCCTTCTTTTTTGAAAAAAAGAAGCAAAAAACTTTTATCCGTGGAGTGCGCGCCCCACGGACAAAGGTTTTTTGCTCCTTTTTTTCAAAAAAGGCGAGCTTGCTTTCTACTTGATATCAGAACGACCCATTGAAGATCGATCCGATCCCAGTCGTCTGATCATACCCCGCCTTGGCAGACCAGCCGGCGCCGATGGAGCCCACGGTGATGTCGTGGAAGTCCGTGCCGTAGACGCCGGCGGGCTTGGTGCCAGCCTTGGTGAAGGTGCTGTAGAGCGCCGGGTTGAGGTAGCCGGCTTGCGTTTTGAGCTTCTGGTCCTGCGTTGCGACGAGGGCGGCGAATTCCGGATTGGAAACGGAAGTTCCGCCGTAGCCAGTCCAGGCACCGCTGAGGTAAACGGCGATGTAAGAGCCTTGGTGGTTGCTGGCGTTCAGCGAGATGTCCGGCAGGTTGCGGCCGGCGAAGCCGCTTTTCGGCTGCAGGCTGGCTTTGATGGTGGGCACCACCTTTATGCCGGTGACCTTGTTTTGGTAGGTGGGTTTCGGGAACAGGCTGGAAACGCCGCCGCCGCCGCCGCCGCTGGTGCCGCCGGGGCCCCAGACAACTTCGGAGACGCGGGCGCCGGTTTTGGCGTTGATCGTCAGCGTGGTGCCGCCGACGGCGACGAAATGCGGGTCCGCCGCGGGGATGCTGACAATGTCGGGGTTCAGAGTCGTACCATCATTGCAGTCACCGCCCGAATCGCCGGTAGAGGCGGTGTATGTGACGCCGACAGCGGCGCCCTGAAGGGCGATCTTGTCCGTGGCGGTGCCGAAGGGGGTGTCCTGCAATTCGCAGCCGCCGAAGCTTGAGCTGACGACATCGACGTTTTTCTTGGTGATGGCGAGGTTGTACGCGTCCTCGATATCCGTGTCATTCAGAGACGACGCCAGATAGATGTAGATGTTCGAGCCGGCAGCGAGGCTGGAGGTTGTTTCTACGTCGATGGCCGTCTCAGCGGAGTCGCCGTTGATGCCGGGATTGCTGCCGTTGACGAGCACGCGGTTGACCGTGCCGGTGCGCTTGATGCCGGCGGCCTTCCAAAACGCAGACAGGTCCGAGTTGGCGATATCTGCATCGATGACGATGGCGATGCCGTGCCCGGTGCCGGTGTTGCCCTTGAGCAGCGGGTATTTGTAGGCGTCCGCGGTGCCGCCGGGATAGATGCCTGCGAAGGCGCCGTTGACGGTGCGTTCTACGGGCAAACCGGCGGTGGCGACATCATCCGAGGTGCCAGCAGGCACGTCCACGTGCTCGGCGTTGACATGAAACTTCACGAGGTTGTCCAGGCCGAGCACGGTCTGGACGGCGTCCGAAATTTCCGCCGGAATACGCGGGGCGGTTGTGTTTGCGTAACGGGTGCCATGGCCGGATTGTGCAACGATGTGGATGGGCGTGCCGAAATAAGCGGCCACCGCGGCGGCGCTGCCGCTGGCGTCAATCACCGTTCGGTTCTCATACGTGCGGGTAATGGAGAAACCGGCATGCTGCAATGCGGCAACGACACGATCGTGGTCGGCTTGCGTCGGGGCGAAGCGGGCGTTGAATTCTTCCTGCGTGAGATACTGGTGAAATTGCGGCGAGCCGGGCGTGGCGATGGCGTCCACAAGGGCATTCAAGCCGGCTTCATCACGATAGTTCAGTGTGATGGCCAGCTTGACTTGCAAATCATCAGGAGCAGCACCGAGGTCCACGACATTATGTCGGGCGATGGCGACGGGCGCGGCGATGGCAAAACACGGCAGCACGGCGGTGCTCGCCAAGATGGCGGCGCGAAGGGCAAGACGCTTCATCGGTGGTTCCTTTGAGATCAACGCCGCAACGGTAGACACGCGGCCGCGATGAAAGCAAGCGGTCACATGCGGAATGGAGAATATTCTTTTTTAGGTAGAAAAAGAAAGTGAAGACGCCAAAAGACTTTTATCAATTCGGTTCATAACCGCACTGGAAAAAGTTCTTTTGTTTCTTTTATTCAAAGAGCGCAGTTCTATTCATTCAATCGGATCGAGATCGATCCAGGACAAATGTCCGCCCTTGCCCGCGCCGGTGTCGAGGAAGATGGCGGTGCCCCCGGCGTCGCCGGTGGTGACCCAGGGGCGGCCATCGCGGCTGCGCTGATCATGGCCGACATAGACCGTCATGCCGGCGGGAATGTGGTGGACCCAGCGGAGCAGGCGCTCCGGAAAGCCGTCCGGCTGGGTGCGGCCGGTGGTCTCGCCGAACATGGCGCGGGAGAGGAGGGGGTCCACGGGGCCGAGCGGGTCAGGCGGGGCGTTGGACAGCATGCCGGTGTGGAAGGCGGCGTGGACGAAGAAGCGGGGGCCCTGGGCGATCCAGGCGGGGGCGCGGGCAAGCTCGGTGAGGGTGCGGGCGCGCAGGGGCGCGTCCAGGGTGGCCAGCGTGGCGTCCAGCAGGGGGCCGCCGCGGACACGTTCGCCACGGAGCGCACGGCCGAGTTTGCGGTCGTGGTTGCCGACAAGGAAGAGGCCACGGCCTTCATCGATGAGTCGGAACATCAGGCGCAGCGCACCGGCACTGTCCGGGCCGGAATCGATGAGGTCGCCGAGCTGGATGACGAAGCGGTCGGTGTCGGCAGCGAAGGCGAAGGCGCGCTGGTCTCCGTGGACGTCTCCCACGATGCGCAGGGGTGCGTTGGGTGGGATGGCGGGTGGGTTCACTCGGCCGCCTCGCGCGGCGCGGCGTCCTTGACGGTGCGGCGATAGATGTCCAGGGCGCGGTTGCGGCCGTCCGCGAGATCGATCAGCGGGCGGGGGTAGGTTTTGCCCAGCGTGATGCCGGATTGTGCAAGGATGGCGGCGGGCGCGGTCCAGGGGGCGTGAAGGTATTTGTCGGGCAGGGCGGCGAGTTCCGGGACGAAACGGCGGACGTAAGCGCCGTCGGCGTCGAATTTCTCGCCCTGGGTGACGGGGTTGAAGACGCGGAAGAAGGGCTGGGCGTCGATGCCGGTGCCGGCGACCCACTGCCAGCTGGCGGAATTGCTGGCCAGGTCCGCGTCCACCAGCGTGTCCCAGAACCAGGTCTCGCCCTGCCGCCAGTCGATCAGCAGATGTTTGACGAGGAAGCTGGCGGTGATCATGCGGACGCGGTTGTGCATCCAGCCGATCTGCCACAGCTGGCGGAGGCCGGCATCGACGATGGGAATGCCG
>CAZZYR010000233.1:0-4750 GCA_964658235.1 uncultured Acetobacteraceae bacterium
AATGGATAAAAGTTTTTTGGTTCTTTTTTTCAAAAAAGAACTGCTTGCCTTCCTTACGCGTGCTTCGACTTCGACGAATGCCTCACCTTCTTTGTGCTGGGCGCCGCCGGCTGCGGGCCCGGGCAGCTATCGAACGTGATAGGCTGCGCAATCACCTTCGCGTTTGTGTAGGCGGGCAACTCCGACGAATCGTGCAGGCTCATCACCTCATCGAACATCGCTGGCAGGTTGGCGCAGAAGGACGTGCCCGCCTTCAGCCCGTCCTGCTCCTGTACGTCCGCCAGGTTGGTGATGTAGGCGTCGTACTGCGTCGTCGCCTGGCGCCCGTAGGACCGCTTGAAATACGCCGACAGGTTCTGCTCCGCGCGCGCCACTTCGGGCTGATAGCGGGACATGAAGGCGTTGTATTTGTCCTGTTCCTTGCAGGCCAGCGCCGTCACCATCAGCTGGCTCTTCAGTCCCTCGATCTCCAGCGCGGACCGGTCCGTGTCGAACTGGCAGGCCGGCGGCAGCAGCGGCGCGGCGGTGGCCCGCACGCGCCCGGAATGTTTGGTGGAGGCCTGCAGCGCGGGTGCTGCCAGCAAAAGGGTGGCAACCAGGGCGGACGGCAAAATGCGCATGTTGAACTCCAGGGCGGCAATAAAGGACATAAATCGCCAGTCCGTGGTCCACGCAACTATAAACCGCGTAAGGCGCGCTTGCCGTTCCCCCCTGGCCCACCGCGCCCGCGCGCTGTATGCGCTGTCTCCTTAGACAGCGGAGTCACCCCGTGCAGCCACGCCTACCCACCGCCCTCCTTGCATCGACGCTGCTGGCTTTCCTCTCCGGGTGCGCCAAGCCGCCAGTGCCGGTTGTGGAGGCGCCGCCGCCTTTGCCGCCGCATCTGGGCCCGCCGCCCGCCGCCACCTGCACGGTGGCACCCTTTCACGTCGCCGACGGCGGCACCGCGACCGTCGCCATGACCGTCAGCAACGATGGCGGCTTCTGCGCCGCGTCCCTGGTCGATGGCGCCGGCGCCCCGTTCGATGCGCCGCTCGTTCCCACCCGCCCGCTGCATGGCGATGAGACCGTGGTGAAATACAATGGCAAGACCAGCATCGAATATGCGGCCCGCAGTGGCTATGTGGGAACGGACAGCTTTGTCGTGCGCCTGATTATTCGCGGACAGCCGGGATACACCACGCTCAACGTGGCGGTGACGGTGCAGCCGGTGGGGGCGAGGACGTCGTAGGGTAAGGAAGAGTTCTTTTTTGAAAAAAAGAACCAAAAAACTTTGGCGCGGCTGTCGCGGTTCGGAGCGGACGCACACGGCGCATAGGAGCGAAAGTGCGTATCGTCGTGGCGATGTCGGGAGGTGTGGACAGTAGCGTGGTCGCGGGCCTGCTGCAGGAAGCGGGTCACGAGGTGATCGGCGTCACGCTGCAGCTCTACGACCATGGCGCCGCCACCGCGCGCAAAGGCGCCTGCTGCGCCGGCCAGGACATCCATGACGCGCGCGACGTCGCGGACCGCCTGGCCATCCCGCATTACGTCATCGATGCCGAAGCCCGCTTCCGCGCCGCCGTCATCGATGATTTCGCTGCCGCCTACGCCGCTGGTGAAACGCCGGTCCCCTGCGTCCGCTGCAACCAGGGCCCCAAATTCACCGATCTGCTTGGCATGGCCCGCGACCTCGGCGCGGAGGCACTCGCCACCGGGCACTATGTCCGCCGTGTCGAGACGGAGCACGGCGCGGAACTGCACCGCGCCGCGGATCCGCAGCGGGACCAGAGCTGGTTCCTGTTCGCCACCACGCGCGCCCAGCTCGATTTCTGCCGCTTCCCGCTGGGCGACTTCGCGGACAAGGCTGCCACCCGCGCCGTCGCAGGCCGCCTGGGCCTGGCCGTCGCGGACAAGCCGGACAGCCAGGACATCTGCTTCGTGCCCAGCGGCAGTTACGCGGACCTCGTCGGCCGGCTGCGTCCGGATGCGGTGGCGCCTGGTGACATCGTCCACCAGGACGGCCGCACCCTCGGCCAGCACCAGGGTGTCGGCCGCTACACCGTCGGCCAGGCCAAGCGGCTTGGAGCCGCGTCCATGGACGGCGCGCTGCCCCAGGAAGTGATCGCCATCGAACCCGCCACCCGCCGCATCGTGGTGGGCCCGCGCGGCACCGGCGCCAAGGAGCTGTCCCTGCGCGAGATGAACTGGCTGATCAGTCCGCCGCACGGCCCGCTCGCCTGCACCGTTCGGCTGCGGGCAAGGGACGCGTTCCGCCCGGCTTTCGTCACCGCCACGCAAGACGGGGCACGGGTCACGCTGGAGGCCCAGGCCCTTCCCGCCCCTGGCCAGGCCTGTGTACTGTATGACGGGGACCGCGTCCTCGGCGGAGGTTTCATCCGGCGCGGCTGAGAACCGGCATAGATTGGCCGCCCAGGCCTCCGAACGCCACGGTTCCGCCCGGCGGCCTTCGCGCCGTACAAACCGTCCGCTTTGGTCCGCCAGCCGGGCCAATCGCTCGCGCTGAGTTTCGTAATCTTTGGTTAAAAAATTTCGTCCGGCCCGGATAATCGCGCGGCAATCAGAAACTCGCGGTTTCCCTCCGGCCCGGTGATCGGGCTTGGCTCCACCCCGATCACCTTCCAGCCGGGCAGCATTGCCCACCATGCCTCGATCATCGCGCAGACCTCGGTGTGGACTGACGGATCCCGCACCACCCCCTTGCTGCCCACCTGCGCCTGACCGGCCTCGAATTGCGGCTTGATCAGGGCCACCGCCCAGGCGCCCGGCGCGCAAATCGCCAGCGGTGCCGGTAGCAGCGTGCGCAGCCCGATGAAGCTGGCATCGCACACCAGCGCCCCCACCAGCCCGCCGACCGTGTCGGCCGCCAGATGCCGCGCGTTGGTCTTCTCATGCACCACCACGCGCGGATCCGACCGCAGCTTCCACGCCAACTGGCCATGCCCCACATCCACCGCATGAACGCGGGCCGCTGCGTGATGCAGCAGTACGTCCGTGAACCCGCCGGTGGACGCGCCGATATCGAGGCAGGTCAGCCCTGCGGGCGAAAGCCCAAAAAAGTCCAGCGCATGATCCAGCTTCAATCCGCCGCGTGACACCCACGGATGGTCCTGGCCACGCACTTGCAGCGCCACGTCGGCGGGCAGGAGATCGCCGGCCTTGTCCACCCGCCGGTCTCCGGAAAACACCTTGCCCGCCAGGATCAGCGCCTGCGCCCGCGTGCGGCTTTCTACCAGGCCCCGCTCCGTGAGCAGCACATCTGCCCGCTGTTTGCCGGCGGCGGAGCCTCCGAGTCCCGGTCTATGAGCCATGTGTTCCTGTGTCCGGCATGTAGCAAAACCACCACAAATCAGCCGTTTCGCCACAGCTTTGTTGTTCCGGCGGCAACGCAGTGCAATATGGAGTGCTTATGGGGTGGCAGGCGGCATCGCGCCGCACAATGTGCCGGGCTTGGCTAACCCATCCTGTTTCTGGGTGGTAAACAGCAGTCGCTTTGTCCCCCGCCCCTGGCGTGCGGGCAGGCTTCGCAGGAGAATGTGGATTGTCGGTTCCTCTTAAGCAGATGCTCCGTATCGGCGCCTACGTGCTCAAGCAGCATCTGTCCGGTCGCAAGCGTTACCCGCTGGTGCTGATGCTGGAGCCGCTTTTCCGCTGCAACCTCGCCTGCGGCGGCTGCGGCAAGATCGACTACCCCGCCCCCATCCTGAACCAGCGCCTGTCCGTCCAGGAATGCATGGACGCCATCGACGAATGCGGCGCCCCCGTTGTCTCCATCGCCGGCGGCGAGCCGCTTCTGCACAAGGAAATGCCGGAGATCGTCGAGAAAATGCTCGCCAAAGGCAAGTTCGTGATCCTCTGCACGAACGCGCTGCTCCTGGAGAAGAAGATCGAACAGTACAAGCCGCACCCCTCCTTCACCTGGGACATCCATCTCGATGGCGACCAGGAAATGCACGACCGCGCGGTCAGCCAGGACGGCACCTACGATCGCGCCGTGGCAGCGATCAAAAAGGCCAAGGCGCTCGGGTTCCGCACCTCCATCAATTGCACCCTATTCGACGGCGCCGATCCGGAGCGCGTCGCCAAATTCTTCGACAGCGTCATGGCAATGGGAATCGACGGCATCATGACCTCGCCCGGCTACGCGTATGAGCGCGCGCCGGACCAGGCGCATTTCCTAGGCCGCCAGAAGACCAAGCAGCTCTTCCGTGACATCCTCAAGAAGGGCAGGGGCCGCGGCTGGAAATTCACCCAGAGCCCGTTGTTCATCGACTTCCTCACCGGCAACCAGGAATACCACTGCACCCCGTGGGGAAACCCCACCCGCAACGTGTTCGGCTGGCAGCGCCCCTGCTACCTCCTCGGCGAAGGCTACACCAAAACCTTCAAGGAGCTGATGGAGACCACCGACTGGGACAAATACGGCACCGGCAATTATGAGAAGTGCGCCGATTGCATGGTGCACTCCGGCTACGAAGCCAGCGCCGTCCTGGATTCTGTGAAGAACCCGCTGAAGATCGCCAAGGTGCTCCTGCGCGGTCCCAAGCTGGACGGCCCGATGGCGCCGGAGATTTCGCTCGACAACCAGCGTCCGGCCGAATTCGTGTTCAGCCGCCACGTTGAGGACGCGATGCGCAAGGCGGCGCATGCGGAAGCCGCAGATTAAGGAAGGCCTTCTTTTTTGAAAAAAAGAAGCAAAAAACTTTTGTCGGTGCTGACGCGGACTCGAACGGACAAAAGTTTTTTGGTT
>CAZZYR010000234.1:0-4714 GCA_964658235.1 uncultured Acetobacteraceae bacterium
CTGACCAAGGACCTGACCAAGGCGGTGGAGTTCGACCAGAGCGCGCTGTTCAAGAAGGTGTACGAGAGCGAATTCGGCACGCCCGGCGGCGAGCCCTACGGCACGCTGATCGGCGACTACGAATGGGACCGCAGCCCGGAAGACGTGGAGACGTTGCGGCTGATCAGCAACGTGGCCGCGGCCGGCTTCTCACCCTTCATCTCCGGTGTGGGCTCGAAGATGTTCGGGCTGCCGGATTGGACGGAGTTGTCCAAGCCGCGTGACCTGGCCAAGGTGTTCGATACGGCGGAATATATCGATTGGCGCAACTTTCGGGATACGGAGGACAGCCGGTTTGTCAGCCTGGTGATGCCGCGTGTGCTGGCCCGCCTGCCCTACGGCGCGGCCACGAAGGCGGTGGAGGAGTTCGGCTACGAGGAGGCGCCGTTCGACGCCAAGGGTGCGGCCAAGCCGATGGAGCATCACGATTATTGCTGGATGAACGCGGCCTATGTGATGGGCGCGCGGATGACAGACGCGTTTGCGCAGCACGGCTTCTGCGTTGGCATCCGCGGGCGCGACGGCGGCGGCAAGGTGGAGAACCTGCCCACCCACGTGTTCAAGTCCGATGACGGCGACACCGATGCCAAGTGCCCCACCGAGATCGGGATCACGGACCGGCGCGAGTTCGAGCTGTCCAATCTCGGGTTCCTGCCGCTGTGCCACTACAAGAACGAGAACTTCGCGGTGTTCTTCGGCGGCCAGTCCACGCAGAAGCCGAAGAAGTACGACCGGCCGGAGGCGACGGCCAATGCGGCGATCTCCGCCCGCCTGCCCTATCTGATGGCGACGGGCCGGTTCGCGCATTTCCTCAAGGTTCTGGCGCGCGACAAGATCGGCAGCTTCATGGAGCGGGAAGACTGCGAGAAGTGGCTGAATCGGTGGATCAACAACTACGTCAACACCAACGAGAAGGCCGGCGAGGAGAGCAAGAAGAAGTTCCCGCTGCGTGAGGCGCGGATCGAGGTGAAGGAGATCCCGGGCAAGCCGGGCGCGTATAACGCGGTGGCGTATATGCGGCCTTGGCTGCAGTTGGAGGAGCTGACGACGAGCATGCGGATGGTGGCGCGGATCCCGGAGAAGGCGTAAGGAAGCGTTCTTTTTTGAAAAAAAGAACCAAAAAACTTTTGTCTGTTGGCCACGCATGTCTCAAACGTCGGGTCCCAACGGATAAAAGTTTTTTGCTTCTTTTTTTCAAAAAAGAAGACTTTCTGTTTTGACTTGTCTCCGCGACACCGCCCTGGCCGGAGACTTCGCCGGCCCCGCCGCGCGCGCGATGGCCGAGTTCGTCGCCGGGATCGGCGATCCTTTGGAGTCATGGTTCGGCCCTGAGGTTGCCGCCCGCGTTCGCGGCCGGCCTTACGCCCTGGATGCGTTGCTTGTGCGCGATATAGCGGCCATCGACGCTCTGATGGCGGCCCAGGTGGATGCGGTTTTGCATGCCGCGCGTCTGCGAAAACTGGAAGGCAGCTGGCGCGGGCTACATTGGCTGGTTGGCCGCTCGGACACGGGCGCGCGGATAAAGGTGAAGCTGCTGGACGTGAGCTGGGCGGAGATCACGCGCGATCTGGCGCGGGCGCCGGAGTTCGACCAGAGCAACATGTTCCGCCGCATCTACGAAGACGAGTTCGGCATGCCGGGCGGCGAGCCTTACGGGCTGGTGGTGATCGACCATGAGTTGCGCCACCGGCCGGTGCGGGAGGCGCCGACAGACGATGTGGAGGCGCTGGCGAGCCTGGCCGGCGTGGCGGCGGCGGCCTTCGCGCCGACCGTGCTGGCGGCGCATCCCGCGTTGCTGGACGTGGATGATTGGGCCGACCTGGCTTTGTCCGCGGAGCCGGCCGGCACGTTGCGCGATGCGGCGCATGCGGCATGGCGGGCGCTGGGCGATAGGGCGGATTCACGTTTCCTGGGCGTGGCACTGCCGCGCTTGCTGGCGCGGATGCCGTGGCGGGACGATCCGTCGCGCTGCGACGGGTTTCGCTATGCCGAGCACGCGCCGGATTCCGGCAGCCGGGTGTGGATGAATGCCGGCTATGCGTTGGCTGCCGCGGCCGTGCGCGCGTTTGCGGCGTTCGGCTGGCCGGCTGATGTCCGCGGCATCGACCAGGACCGCGATGGCGGCGGTTTGGTTGATGGCCTGCCGACGGAGGACTACACGACGGATCCGGCGCATGTGTGGCTGCGTCCGCCGCTGGAGCTGGTGCTTAATGACAGGCAGGAGCGCGCGCTGGTGGAAGCCGGGCTGATGCCGCTGGCGGCCATTCCGTATACCGGGGACGCGGCGTTCACCGCGTTGCGCACCTTGCAGACGCCGCAGAAGTTTACTGGCGCGGATGCGGCGGCCGCGACGGCGAATGCGCGGATTTCGGCGCAGTTCCACTCGATGCTGTGCGTCAGCCGGTTCGCGCATTACGTGAAGCTGATGGGGCGGGACATGGTGGGATCCCTGCTGACGCCGGACGAGGTGGAGCAGAAGCTGCAGGCGTGGCTGAACAAATATGTGGATGCCAGCCGCGGGGCCGGGCCGGAGGCGCGGGCGAAGCGGCCGTTGCTCGGCGGGCGCGTGGAGGTGCGGGAGCGGGTGGGCAGGCCGGGGGTGTTCGGGTGCACCGTGATGTTGCAGCCGCACTTCCAGTTGGACGATGTGGCGGCTACGTTTCGGTTGACGACGGAACTGGCGGCGATGGGGCGGGCGGCGTAAGGAAGGAAGAAGTTCTTTTTTGAAAAAAAGAACCAAAAAACTTTTCCTTTTGGCCACGCCTGCATCAACCGCCGGGTCCCAACGGAGAAAAGTTTTTTGCTTCTTTTTTTCAAAAAAGAAGGCCTTCCTTCCTCAGGAGTTCCCCATGACCCCCGGCTCCCTCTTCCGCGAAGGCCGCCTCAAGGACGCCATCGATGCGTCCAACGCCGCCGTGCGCGCGGCCCCCGCGGATCTGTCCGCGCGCGTGCTGCTGGCGGAGCTGCTGCTGTTCAGCGGCAATATCGAACGGGCGGACGTGATCCTGGACGCAGCAGGGCAGATCGATCCGGACATCATGCTGGTGGTGGCGGAGTTCAGGCAGTTGCTGCGCGCGGAGACGGCGCGGCGGCAGTTGCGCCGGGACGGCCGCGTGCCGGAGTTCCTGGGCGACCCCCCGCCGGCGGCGCAGGCGACGCTGGCGGCCTGGGTGGCGGTGCGCGGCGGGGACATGGCGGCGGCCGGGAAACATGCCGCGGAGGCCGAGGCTCTGCGGCCGCGCACGCCCGGCACGCTGGATGGCGTGGCGTTTGATGATTTCCGGGACGCCTGCGATCTTTACGCCGGGTTTTTCGAGGTGCTGACCACCACGGGGAAATATTTCTGGATCCCGACGGAGCGGGTGATCACCGTGGAATTCCACAAGCCGGAGCGGCCGCGCGATCTGGCGTGGCGCCGGGCGACGATGAGCGTGCGGGAAGGTCCGGACGGCGACGTGTATATCCCGGCAACCTATGGCAGCGATGATGCGGCATTGGGCGAAGCGTTGCGGCTGGGACGGGAGACGGAATGGGTGGAGGCTGATGGGCTGGTCAGGGGGCTCGGCTTGCGCACGTTCCTGGCCGGCGAGGCGGCGCCGGATATCCTGGCGCTGGGAGACATCGAGTTCGGAGCATGAGCTTTTCACGACGGCCGGACGCGGGGCGGGGCGAGGTGCGGCGCGGTGCGAAGCTGGTGCAGATGCCGCTGCTGGACCGGCTGTTCGACGAGGCGCCGGAGCGCGCGCACGATGCGCCGCGCACGGCCAGCGACGCGATGGACTCGCTGCGGCGGTCCGTGCGGCGGGATCTGGAGATGCTGCTGAACGCGCGGCGTTGCCGCCACACGCCGCCGGTGGAGCTGGACGAATTGGCGAAGTCCCCGATCACGTTCGGGATTCCGGATTGCGCGGCGGCGGGATTTTCGGACAAGCGGGAGCGGGAGCGGCTGCGCGGCGAGATCGAGGCGACGTTGCGACGGTTCGAGCCGCGCTTTGCCCACGTGGCGGTCCAGTTGCTGGACAACGAGGCCTCGCTGGAAGCGACGCTGCGATTGCACATCGATGCGCTGCTGCATGCGGAGCCGGCGCCTGAGCCAATCGCGTTCGACACGGCGCTGCAGCCGTCCACGGCCATCACGGTGCGGTCCGTGGATGTCTGAAACGCTGCTGCCGTATTACAACAGGGAGCTGAACGCCGTCCGATCCTTGGCGGCGGAGTTCGCGCGCGCCTACCCGAAGGTGGCTGGCCGCTTACGGCTGACGGAAGAGGCGGTGGACGATCCGCACGTGGCGCGGCTGCTGGAGGGCGTGGCATTCCTGGCCGCGCGCGTGCACCACCGGCTGGATGACGAGTTTCCGGAGCTGACGGACGCGCTGCTGGGCGTGCTGTATCCGCATTTCCTCGCACCTGTGCCGTCTGCAACCATCGTGCAGATGATGGGGCAGAAGGACAGCAAGGTTGGCGCCCGCGTGGCCGCCGGGCTGGTGTTGGAGAGCGAACGGGTGCGTGGCGAGCGCTGCACGTTCCGCACCACCAGCGAGGTAACGCTGTGGCCGATCGAGATCGAGAGCGTAAAGCTGAGCGGGCTGCCGCTGGCCGCCCCCGATAATCCGGCGGCACGGCGGGCGGTGGCTGTGCTGCGCATCGCGCTGCGCTGCGCCAATCCGGAGGGGAA
>CAZZYR010000235.1:0-4679 GCA_964658235.1 uncultured Acetobacteraceae bacterium
GGCGTGTCTACCAATTTCACCACGCCCGCCGGCCGCGAAGCGTCCGGGTTAGCGCAGCCTAGGTTGAAAGGGAAGGCCAGGCGCGCTGTCGCCCGGCCGCAGGCTCGGAGCGGTCGCGCTCGCTGCGCCGGCAAGCTGTGGCCTGGAGGCTTCGGACCCAGAACACGTATGCCGCGCTGTGGCCTGGCGTGTGCGCGCACCGACCGGCCTCAGTAACAGGCCCGAAGGACAATCCCTCAGCGAGCCGAAGCGCAGTCCGTCTCGCCACCCGCCATAGCCGGCCCCATCCAGTCAACATGCGTTAGCCAAGGCGCGCAAAACGCGGTCCAAGAGCATCCACGCTTCGATCGGACCACGCGTTGCACATATTCACGCGTGACCTCGGTGTGGCGGGTCTCCATCCATACATCAATGTAGCGGCAACCCTCCAACGGACCACCTCGCTCTTTACAGGATTTTGTTTTGGTACTCAAATGGAATGAGCGAGCATCCCAATTTGACAGATCTTGGCGCAGGAGAGGATGACGAGACGTCGGAGCGTCTTGAATTTTGCCGGGGCCAGTCAACCCAGAAGATGCGCGCACTCTTGGGAATCCGGTACCTCGTGACACCGATCCACGCAAAAGATGTTTGTTGGTACGAGAGCTTTTCACGAAAACATGCCTTTGGCTCCGTGCACGGGTCACGTATCGAAGGTGGCAGGAATTACGTCTCTCTATTTCATGCTCGGGAATTGTTCGAAGTAGTCTCAGCGCGAGTTTACTTCCTGTTTGTGAACCTGGCACCGCGTGGCTTCCATCTTTCGTATCTTCCGCCGTGCATGACTTGTTTCAAAGGCTGCCCTTTTGATGGGCATCCGCGTGAGTTGGTTAAAAGAGACTGAACAAGTCTAGACCTGCAATCTTACGTTGAAATCGTTCCACGAGTCTGTTTATACTCGCCAGATGCGGCAGTCGGCGGGCACCACCAAATTAACATGGATAAACGATGCCAGCTCAAACCAACTGGTCGGCCCCGTAAAAAAGGCATGTCGGCACCTTCTGCCCGTCACAAATCCGCGACGTAGTAATTGAGGTTAGTTTTTAACGAATGGGACTGCGATGACCCGTTCTTGGTGGAGACCGCGCCGGCACGCTGAGCCATTGCGAGGTTTTGCCACTGCTCGCCTTCTCGTGGCGGTATTTGCCGGGCTGGCGCTCATAACACGGGCGTTCTGTCTCGATTCCGATCAAAGCACGGCATTCTGGCCTGCAAATGGCGTCCTTGTTGTCGCAATGCTGGTTCTGCCATGGCAAGGCTGTCTCTACGTTATTGTATCGTGCTTTGCCGTAAATATCGTGCTGAACCTGATGACGGCATATACGGCTTACGACAGCTTTGTGTATTCCAGCATGAACATCTTCGGCAGCTACCTTGTGGCACTTCAGACGAGGTGGGTATGCGGCGCGACAACGGATCTCACGCGCTTTCGCAGGCTCGGCAGTTTTGCGTGCATCGCATTTCTGTCAGCTGCCATCGAGGCGGCAGTAGGCGAAATTCTTGCACCGGCCGGACCAACACTTTCCAGAAGCGTGAGTGATTGGCTGCAATGGACAATGTGCGATGGCTTTGGATTCCTCATTGGCACAACAACAATCCTTCTGTCGCTCAAAAGTTTCGGCAAGAAACATGCGCCTGCGCCGGCGGGGCGCCTGGAGCGCTGGTTCCTGTTTCTGGCAACCGCCGGATTCGCGACTGTTTCGTTCGGCGTCTCGCAATCACCGCTCTTCCTTCTGATTTATCCGCTTCTCATACTCACAGCCTTTCGTGCCGGCCCAGCCTGGGTACTTGCGTCAATTCTCAATACATCGGTCATTTCCAGCGGTTTTACCGCGCACGGTTGCGGCCCACTTGCCGCGCTGTCGGGCAACAATAGCCTTCTTGCCCAAGGTATGGTTCAGACGTTCCTCATATCCATCTTTCTTGCAGCAGTTCCAGCAAACAATGCGTTGGGTGAGGAAGCGCGAAACTCCAAGCGCCTTCTGCGCATGAAGGCGAATGTGGAACATACAGCCACCCACGACGGATTGACTGCCCTCGTCAACCGTAATCTGTTCAGGCGCCGCCTTGCGCATATGCTGAAGAGCGGTCAGCCCTGTGCCGTCCTATTCGTGGATTTGGATCGGTTCAAACAAGTCAATGACACGATGGGACACGGCGCAGGCGATGAACTTCTGTGTGCGTTCGGCGGCCGCTTATCGGAGGTGGCTGGCCCGGACGCGACGGTGGCACGCTTCGGCGGTGACGAATTCGCGGTGCTCGTCCGATGCGGTCTGAATGACATCGATCCCGATTGGTTGTGCCGTCGTATCACCGAAGTGGCACGCTTGCCGTTTCTATTAAACAGGGGATCTGCCCACGTCAGTGCCAGTGTCGGACTCGCACTGGCGGAAGAGCAATCCGCGGACGCAAGTGACGTAATGCGCAAGGCAGACATAGCACTTTATGCCGCTAAATCCGCCGGCCGGGATGGCTATAAGGTCTTTTGCGATGTGCTTGATCAATTGGCATCGGACCGCGCCCTGATCGAGGCTGACCTAAGGATTGCCCTTGAGCGCGAAAATCAGCTGGAGCTGCACTTTCAACCTAAAGTCGATGCAGCAAACATCGTTCGTGGCGTGGAAGCACTTCTGCGCTGGCGTCACCCACGCAAGGGCTTCATTCCGCCACATCAGGTGATCGTGGTGGCCGAAGAGACAGGCTTGATGATCCCTCTTGGCGCCTGGATCATGCGGGAGGTGCTGGCGTTTGCGGCACGCTGGCCGGATCTGAACATATCCATGAACGTCTCGCCGGTCCAACTCAACCATCCGCGATTCGTAGCCGATACCCTGGCAGCTTTTAGAAGCGCGCAAATCCCTTATGGGCGTCTGGAGCTTGAGATCACTGAAACCGCTTTGATGGGCGACATCAATGTCGTCAACGGAATTCTCGCAAGCCTTCGGGGAGCTGGCATTTGCATAGCACTTGATGATTTTGGAACCGGGTATTCTTCACTACGGCATCTGCACCGATGCGCCGTGGACCGGGTCAAGATCGACCAATCCTTTGTCAGCAGCCTGGACGGAAGCAGCGAGGCCGCCGCAATTATCCGGGCGGTTATTCAACTCGGACACGCAATGGGATTGCAGGTCACGGCGGAAGGGGTAGAGACCGAGGCGCAACGTCAATTTCTTCTTGATGCCGGAGCCGACGAACTCCAAGGCTATCTTTTCTCCCAGCCAATCGACGAAGCACGTCTTGCCGCCTTGCTGCAGACGCCGAGATCACACGACTCGGATATCGCTTTGGCAGGCGACCTCCTCATCCCGGGCGGCCTTGCGGGTGTCACGTATAATCGTGACTCGCCAGTCTAGCTCTGTCCGCTGCCCGAACTCAGCACCTTCCGCCCCGTCCATCTTCTCGCAACCGCCCAATGGTAGAACACCTCTCGCGCCGGGACGGTCCGATGACCGCAACCGTCCACACATCCATCATGAAATCGGCGCCACGACCCGTCCAAATAGCCGCCCGGTAAAATTCCTTCAGCCGTGCCGCCGCGCCGCCTCAATCCCCGCCACATCAATCTTCCGCATCGTCATCATCGCGTTGAATACCCGCTTGGCGGCGTCCCTGTCCGGGTCAGCCATCCCTTCCGTCAACGCCCGCGGCGTGATCTGCCAGGAAAACCCCCAGCGGTCCGTGCACCAGCCGCATTGGCTCTCCGCCCCGCCATTGCCAACGATCGCGTTCCAGTAACGGTCGGTCTCCACCTGGTCCTCAGTCTGCACAATGAAGGACACCGCCATGTTCGGCTTCACCAACGGCCCGCCGTTCATTCCCAGAAACCGTCCGCCCAACAAGGTAAACGCTACCGTCAGCTCGTCCCCACCCTGCCCGGCCGGAAAATCGTCCGGCGCGCCCAGGGCGGACCCCACATGGCTGTCTGGAAACACGCTGGCATAAAACTCCGCCGCCTTGCGCGCCTCGCCCTTGTCGAACCAAAGGCACGTCACCATCCCGCTGCCCATTGCTCTTCTCCCTGCCGGTTGATCCTGGCATTACACAACGTCAGCCGATAGCGGCCCCCACCAGCCCCGCGGCAAACTCCGCTGGCGCGAAGGGCCGCAAATCCGTGGCCTGCTCCCCCACGCCCACCGCGTGGATTGGCAGCCGGAATTCCTCCGCCAGCGCCACCACAATCCCACCCCGCGCGCTGCCATCCAGCTTCGTCACCACCAGGCCCGTGATGGCCACCATCTCCTTGAACACCCGCACTTGCTGGATGGCGTTCTGGCCCGTGGTCGCGTCCAGGACCAGAACCACGGAATGCGGCGCCGTCGGATCCTTTTTCTGCAACACGCGGATGATCTTCTGCAGCTCCTCCATCAGCGCGGATTTGTTGTGCAGCCGCCCCGCCGTATCCACCAGCAGCACGTCCGCGCCCCGCTCCTGCGCCTGCCCCAGCGCATCGAACGCCAGCCCCGCCGCGTCCGAGTCCGGCGGCCCACTGATCACCGGCGCCCCCGTCCGCTCCCCCCAGATCTGCAACTGCTCCACCGCCGCCGCCCGGAACGTATCGCCCGCCACCAGGATGGGTGATTTCCCTTCCGTCTTGTACCGCAAAGCCAGCTTGCCGATCGTCGTGGTCTTGCCGGTGC
>CAZZYR010000236.1:0-4675 GCA_964658235.1 uncultured Acetobacteraceae bacterium
GTGCTGCATATGACGCATTATCTGGTGATCTGGTCGGCGGACAAACCCGCGGAGATCACCTGGTATCTGCAGCGCGGCAATGTCCTTGGTGAAGCCACGGTGTGGCTCGGCGTGGCCGCGCTCGTGCTGGCGTTGTGCGTGCTTGGCCCCGCGTCATGGCGTGTCCGGCGCGGCGCCCTGCCAGCCTGCGCAGGTCTGCTGCTGGCGGCGCACGTCCTGGAAATCTCCTGGCTGGTGCTCCCATCCTTGCGCGGCGCCTTCACATTCACGCCGGAGGACGCCGCAGGCCTCGCCGCACTCGTCATGCTTGGCGCAGCCCTCGCCTGGGCCTGGCGCCCGCAAAGGCTCCCGGCATGACAGGCAAGATTCGCCCCAGCGTCGTGTCCTTGTTCGTCGCCGCCGCCACGGCGCTGGCCGGGGCCCGCATCTTCGCGCCCCGCGCCGCGCTGCGAGTCCATGAAGACGCACGCGGCATGCGCGCCGCCCACGGCGCGCCGTCGGACCCGCCATCCGCCGCCAGCCTTGCCGCCGGCTATGATGTCAACGATGCCGCGGCCGGACGCCTCGTCTGGACCATGCTGATTTTTGCCGCCTCCGCCATCATCGCCGTCGCCCTCATGGTGCTGTTCCTCGGCCTGCTCCGCCACCAGGACACCGCGCGGGACGCGGCACTCACGCCGCAGCAGCGCGTGGAAGCCCCCCCACCGCTGCCGCATCTCCAGGCCGATCCGCTGGACGAAATGGCCGCCGCGCGAACCAGTCAGAAGGCGAAACTGCATGGCTACGCGCGCATCGATGCAAACACCGCGCGCATTCCCATCGACCGCGCCATGGCGCTGGTCCTCGGCCAGTCCCTGGACGCGCACGCCGAACCGGAGCCCGCACCATGACCGGCGCCGCAAGTCCCGCGGATTATCCGCTGCTGCTCTGGCCCGCGGCCGCCTCCACCGCGGCCACGCATGTCGATTACCTGATCTCCGCCTTCACCGCGGTCACCCTGTTGCTGACGGTGCCCATCTTCATCGCCATCACCTGGTTCGCGTTGATCTACCGCGCGCGCCGCAAGGTGGACCGTACCCACGGATCGGACCGCAACGTCGTCATCGAACTCTCCTGGATGCTGATCCCCTTCGGCCTTACCCTGGGTTTCTTCGTCTGGGGCGCGCAACTATTCGATACCGCCAAGCACCCGCCGGCCAATGCGATGACCATCCAGGCCATCGGGCGGCAGTGGATGTGGAAGTTCCAGCATCCCGGCGGCCAGGCGGAGATCAACGATCTGCACGTGCCCACCGGCCAGCCGGTGCTGATCAACATGATCAGCCAGGACGTGATCCATTCGCTCTATCTGCCCGCTTTCCGCGTGCAGATGGAAACCTTGCCCAACCGCTACACGCAACTGTGGTTCACCGCGGACCGGCCGGGCGTCTACCGGATGTATTGTTCGGAATATTGCGGCACGGACCACTCCGTCATGGACGGCCAGATCTATGTCATGACTCCCGGCGACTACGCACGCTGGCTGACCCGGTCAGGATCAAGCCAATCTCTGGCCGCCAGCGGCGCCAGGCTGTTTGCCAGCTATGGCTGCGCCGGCTGCCACGGCGGCGCGTCCACCGCGCGCGCGCCGTCCTTGGCCGGCCTCCCGGGCCGCACCGTCACTCTCGCCTCCGGCGCCACGCTGGTGGCGGATGACACCTATCTCCGCGACACGATCCTCAATCCGGACCACAACCCCGTCGCTGGATACAAGCAGGTGATGCCAAGTTTCGCCGGCCTCATCCCGGAAGACGACCTGGCGCAGCTGATCGCTTACATCAAGACCCTGCAGGAGCCGCCGTCATGAGTCCCTCGGATGCCGTGCTGCGCGATCCGGACACCCCCCGCATCACGCTGGATCGCCCCGCGGATTACCTGCACGCGGAACATACCCTGCGCTCCTGGTTCTTCACCACGGATCACAAGCGCATCGCGCTGCTGTATCTCGCCTCCATCACGGCCTTTTTCGTGCTGGGTGCCATCGCCGCCGGTTTGATCCGGCTGAGCCTGGTGGTACCGACCGGTCAGATATTTACCAACGACACGTACAACAAGCTGTTCACCATGCACGGCGTGATCATGATCTGGTTCTTCCTGATCCCGTCCATCCCATCAACCTTCGGTAACTTCCTCATTCCCCTGATGATCGGCGCCAAGGATCTGGCGTTCCCGCGCCTGAACCTGCTCAGCTGGTATGTGTTCATGACCGGCTCGTTGTTCACCATCGTCGTGCTGATCGTGGGCGGCGTGGACACCGGATGGACGTTCTACGCGCCGTTCAGCACCACCTATTCCAACACATACGTCATCCCGGCGCTGCTCGGCGTAATCGTGGTTGGCTTCTCCTCCATCCTCACCGGCCTGAACTTCATCGTCACCATCCACACCATGCGCTGCCCTGGCATGACATGGTTCCGCATGCCCATCTTTGTCTGGACGCATTACGCCACCAGCCTGATCTTCCTGCTCGGCACGCCGGTGATCACCTTGGCGCTGATCCTGCTGGTTATGGAGCGCGCCTTCCATATCGGCGTGTTCGATCCGCGGCTCGGCGGGGATCCCGTGCTGTTCGAACACCTGTTCTGGTTCTACTCGCACCCGGCGGTCTACATCATGGTGCTGCCCGGCATGGGCGTGATCACGGAACTCGTCGCCGCCTTCTCGCAAAAACGCGTCTTCGGCTACAAATTCGTGGCCTATGCCAGCATCGGCCTGGCCTCCATCACCTTCCTGGTGTGGGGCCACCACATGTTCGTCAATGGCCAAAGCCAGCTCGCCAGCACGGTTTTCTCGTTCCTCAGCTTCGCCGTCGCCGTGCCGTCCGCCGTCAAGGTGTATAACTGGACAGCCACCATCCACAAAGGCGCCATCCGCCTGGACACGCCCATGCTGTATGCCATGGGCTATATCGGCCTGTTCGTCCTTGGCGGCCTCACCGGACTCTTCCTCGCCACCCTCGCCGTGGACGCGCATCTGCACGATACGTATTTCGTCGTGGCCCACTTTCATTACATCATGGTCGGCGGCACCATGCTCGCCTTCCTCGGCGGCTTGCATTACTGGTGGCCGAAATTCACCGGGCGCATGTATCCGGAGGCCTGGGGCCGCGTCGGCGCGCTGCTGATCTTCGTCGGCTTCAACGTGACCTTTTTCCCCCAGTTTATCCTGGGCTACCTGGGCATGCCGCGGCGCTACCACGTCTATCCGCCGGAATTCCAGCTGCTCAACATCATGTCCAGCGCCGGCTCCACCATCCTGGCCATCGGCTATTTCTTCCCGATGATCTACCTCATCTGGTCACTCTGGTTCGGCAAACGCGCGCCGGCCAACCCATGGCAGGCCAAGGGCCTGGAATGGACCACCACATCACCGCCGCCGCCGCACAATTTCGTCCATACGCCGCGCGTGGATTACGAACCTTACGACTACGCCATCAAGGCGCCCGAAAGTGTCTGACCTCGCCTTACACGGTGCTGAGCCGGTCGGCATCGATCTGGCCGAGCAATTCGCCTCCCGCGCCCAGCAGCGCGAGGCCGCAACGCTTGGCATGTGGGCCTGGCTGGTCACCGAACTGCTCCTGTTTGCCGGCCTCTTCCTCTGCGCGCTGATCCTGCGCCTGCAGCACCCGAACTCCGTCACTTTGGCGGCCACGCATCTGAAGTTCTGGATCGGCGCCTTCAACACGGCGGTGCTGATCTGCTCCAGCTTCACCATGTCCGCCGCCATCGTCGCCTCGCGCATCGGCTGGCGCAGGTTGATGCTGGCCAGCATGCTGGCCACCGCGTCCCTCGGCAGCCTGTTCCTGCTGCTGAAGGGCTACGAGTATTACCAGGACTACACGGAAAACATGATGCCGTTCCTGGATCGGCCATACGCGCTGGCGGCGGATCAGGCCACGCGGCTGTTCGTGGACGTGTATTACATCACCACCGGCCTGCACGGCGTGCATCTGCTGACCGGCGTCTCCATCCTGCTCTGGCTCACCTGGCGCGCCAGCCGCCCGGGCTTCCTGCAGGCGCACCAGAACCGCATCGAGATCTACGGCCTGTATTGGCACTTCATCGATCTGATCTGGATCATCGTCTTCCCCGTCCTGTACGTGCTGGACCGGTGAGCGGCCCCCGCATGACCCGCGCGGATTGGCGGCTGCTGCGGCGCCACATGCGCGCGCCCATTCTCTCGTTCGTGGCGCTGCTGCTGCTGCTGGGCGCCGTCATCACGCTGGGCGCCACGCTGCCCTTCCACGGCGCCGGCTATGCCGAAGCCGTCCTCGTGCTCGTCATGGTGCTGACCGTCCTGCTGGTATCGATGCAGGTCACGCGCGAGCCGCCCGTCATCAAGCTGTTTGCAGGGCTGGGATTTTTCTGGCTGTTGATCATGTTCGGCATGACGCTGGTCGACTACCTGTCCCGTTGACGGCAATGAAGGCGAGGCCGTCGCGGCGGAAGCTCTGTCTGAAGCCGTCGAGATTTGGGAGCGTTTCGCCAGCGCGTTGTAGCCGCGCGGCTGCAGGGCGGCTGCGCGTGCTGCTGCTGCGTGCTCAGGGGTCGAAAATGCCTGCGGCCACATCCGCCTTGAAGTCCTCTACCCAGGTGCGGAGCCCGTAGGTCGAAGCCTGGCCGGTCGGCGTGTGGCG
>CAZZYR010000237.1:0-4663 GCA_964658235.1 uncultured Acetobacteraceae bacterium
TGGGTCCGCGACAGCACTGAAAAAAGTTTTTTGCTTCTTTTTTTCAAAAAAGAAGCCTTCCTTGCCTACTCCCCAATATTCATCAACGCCCCATTCCGCCGCGCCGCATGAAACTGCTGCATGAACAGCGCCATCGCCGCGCTCAACCACATCACATTCAACCCCGCCGCCCAAGCCAGATGATCCCACCTGATAACTCCCGATCCCAGCGCCCCGCGCAGCCCCTCGAACACATGCGCCGCCGGCAACGCCAGTGCGATGTGCTGCAGCCACACCGGCAGCACCGCCACCGGATAATACACGCACGCAATCGGCGCCAACCCGATCAGCATGGACCACACCAAACTCTCCGCCCCCCCGCCCTGGCTCAGGATCAGGGAAATGCACCCCAGCGCAATCCACCAGCCCATCACCATCAAATTCAGCGCGAACAGGATCAGCACAGGCCCCACGCCAAGAATATTGAAATGATACAGCAGCCCCGCCAGCACCATCGCCGGCAGCACGCCCAGCAGCATCCGGATCACGCTCATCCCCAGCAGTGCCATCAGCAATTCCCATGGCCGCAGCGGACTCACAAAGATATGGCCCAGATTGCGGGACCAGATCTCCTCCATGAACGTCACCGCGAACCCCAGATGGCTGCGCAAAGCCGTCTCCCACAGCAGCACGCCGCCCAGCAGCATCCCCACCGTCACCGCGCCATGGCTGCCCAGCCGTGCCGCAAAGAACTGGCTCGTAAACCCCCAGATCACCATCTGCAGCACAGGCCAATACGCCAGGTCCAGCAACCTCGGCCAGGACCGGCGGAACAGCGTCAGGTGCCGGTACATCAGCCCCCAAACGCGCCGCAAGCTGCTCACGCCGGCACCACATCCGCCTGACGGGACCTGGCGATATCCAGAAACACATCCTCCAGGTCATCGCGATTATACCGCGCCAGCAGCTCCGCCGTGGTGCCGCGGTCCACAATGCGCCCCTGCTTCATCATCAGCACCGTGCCGCACAGCCGCGCCACCTCGTCCATGTTGTGGCTTGCCAGCAAGATCGTGCACCCGCTTTGCGCGCGATACCGCTCCAGCCAGCTCCGCACCATGTCGCCAGTATCCGGATCCAGGCTCGCCGTCGGCTCATCCAGCAGCAGCAGCTCCGGCCGGTTGATCAGCGATTTCGCCAGCGCCACCCTGGTTTTCTGCCCCGCCGAGAGCTGCCCGGCCGGCCTGTTCAAAAACGCATGCAAATCCAGCTCATCCGCCAGATCGCGTATCCGCTGCTCCACGCCCCGCACATTGTACAGGTGGCAATACACCCGCAAATTCTCCGCCACCGTCAGCCGGTGCGGCAGCGCCACATACGGCGACGAGAAATTCACCTTCGCCAGCGCCGCGAACCGGTCCCGCTTCATGTCGTGGCCCAGCACGTGGATGCGCCCGGCCGTGGGCACCAGCAGCCCCAGCAGCATGGCGATCGTGGTGGTCTTTCCGGCGCCGTTGCCGCCCAGCAGCCCCACCGTCTCCCCGCGCGGCACCACGAAGCTGATATCGTCCACGGCGAGGGCAGCGCGGTAGCGCTTGGTCAAACTCTCTACATCTATGGCGTGCATGGGGGTTGGCTTAGCCCGCCATGGGCAGAGGAAGGAAGCGGTTCTTTTTTGAAAGAAAGAACCAAAAAACTTTTGCGATTACGTGCGGCGCGTCAGGTGGCTCGTGTGCGTGGCCTTGGTGTGGGTCGTAACCGTCACATGGACCGCATGGGGCGCGCTGGCATGCACATGCGTCGTCGCCAGCGCCGTGTGGATCAGATGCGCGCTGCCATGCCGGCTGCTGGACGCGGCCACGCGATAGCTCACATGCACCGTCTTCGGCTCAGGCGCCTCGGCCAGCTCGATCGGCTCGCGGACCAGGCGACCATGCCGGCGCTCCAGCGCGGCATACCGCACCGCCGCTTCATGATGCCGCCGCCCGCGCATGGCCACCGTCACCACCTCATGCCGCGCATACCGTGGCCCCGCCGGAATATCCAACGGCAACTGGTTCACCGCATACTGTTCCGCAGGCGACCTGTTCTGCGGCCACACTCCCTGAATATACGGCCCGATCATCGCCACGTAGCGCCGTGTCTCCGTCGGCATCGGCCGGTTATGCGTCAGGTAATCCTCCAGCCTGGCCGGCCCGCCATTATACGCGGCCAGAAATCCCGGGCTGCCGAACGCATCATACATCTCCCGCAAATACGCCGTGCCCGCCAGGATGTTGTTGTGCGGATCGAACGCGTCGTCGCCCAGGTTGTAGCGCGCCCGAACCTCGTCATACGTGGCCGGCATCAGCTGCATCAGGCCCATCGCCCCCACCGGCGACGTGATCAGCACGCCACTGGACCGGAACTCCTGGCCGCCCGACTCAACCCGCATCACCTCGCGGATCCACCGCTCTGGCACGTCGTACTTTGCCGCGGCTTCCGTAATATAGGGCCCCCACGGATCGCCCGGCGGTCCCGGCGGCGCGTAGCTCGGCTTGGCGCGGGCCACGTAGGTGGCCGCCTCCTGCGTCGCCGTCATCGGCGGGCTATGCCCCGCGCAGGCGGACAGCAGCGCTGCCCCGGCCAGACACGATACGGCCCGAACGCGGGCGCCAAGGCGAAATCTCATACCATCCGCATCCGCGCGTTGCCCATCTGCTAGCTGACTTGCGGGACCCAGGGGCGCCGATAATGTCAGATGTGAAGATAACCCCCTAAAGCGTTAACCCATCGTGAGGATGGCGGCAAGAAATTATCAAAGGCGTCACGGGGGTGTCGCTCCGCGCCCGGCCGTGCGTGTCAACCGGGCCACGTCCGGCGCGCCCGCCCGGCTCGCCCACCCGCGCGGCCCGTCAAACCCCGGGCGCCGCGCCCGCCGGACGTGATCACAATTCCGGCGCGTTTGTCACGGCCTTAACGTTATTCCGGAACGATCCGGACTATGCAGGCGTGCCGCACCGCAGTTGCAGGATTGCAACAGCCCGCCACGGTTCTGGTTTGCGGCATGTCTTTCCGGTTTCCCTTCGTCACGGAACAGTTATCGTGCTGTCACGGTCGTTTCATCCCGCGTCGCAAAGGACGCAGGGTGAGCGCCAGGATTTTTCTCGATTATCTCTGGTCCAGGGGGACTTTTCTTTGACACTTCGACACAAGCTTGCCGGTTCGGCAGCTATACTGGCGCTTCTGGGCATGACGGCCGCGCAATCGGCCGCGCAAACCGCCCCCGGTGCCACGTCGCCGTCCCCCAGCGGGTCGGACCTGGCGCCTCCCGCGGGCGCCGCCCCGGAAAATATCGTCGTCACCGGTTCGCGCCTCAAGCACAGCGACGTCACGTCCGAGTCGCCCGTCACCGTCGTCACGGCCGCCCAGATCGCCCATAGTGGCGCGCAGACGATCGAGGACGTGCTGCAGAAGCTGCCCGCCATCGGTACCGGTGGCGTATACGCCACCACCAACAACGGCGGCGAAGGCGCTTCCTGCGTCGATCTGCGCAACCTCGGCATCGACCGCACCCTGGTCCTCGTCAACGGCCGCCGCTTCCCGCAATCCGAAGGCTCCACCTTCTCCTGCGTGGACCTGGACAACATTCCCGTCGCCCTTGTTGAGCGTATCGACGTGCTGAAGGACGGCGCTTCGGCCATCTACGGCGCGGACGCGGTTGCCGGCGTGATCAACATCATCACCAAGAAGAACTTCTCCGGCACCACCATCACCGCGAACGGCGGCCTGGCCACCGAGGGTGGTGACCGCACCGGCGACATCAGCGTCACCACCGGCGCCAATTTCGACAAGGGCAATGTCACCTTCAGCGCCGGCTACGAAAATCGTGAGCCGATCGTCCAGAAGGACCGCGACTGGTCGCACTATGTGCAGACCGACAACCTCAAGCGCGGCAACGCGGTCAATCCCCTCAGCGGCGTCGCGGGCGGCGAAGTCGGCTCGGGCATTCCTCTCGGCGGCCGCATTTTCGACTCGCCAAACGTCAACACGTCTGCCGCCTATCAGGGCATCAACCTGCTCGGTACCAGCAACACCACGTCGAAGAATTTCAGCAACAAGACGGACCGTTTCAACTGGGGTGACTACACCTGGCTGAACACCGGCCTGGAGCGCTGGAACATCGCCTCCAGCGCGAATTATGAGTTGGCGCCGAACGTCAACTTCTATGCAACTGCCTTCTATACGCACAAGCATACCCTTGAGCAGTTGGCGCCTGATCCAGTTACCGGCGCCTATCCGGGCAACCCGAGTGCCACGGACATCATCATCCCCGCGGGCAACCCCATCCTGTCAGGTCCGACCGGCATCCTCACCCAGAATGGCCTCGCGCCAGAGGACGTGCTGCTCTACAAGCGCTTCGGCGAACTCGGCTCGCGTGACTACATCCAGGACAATGACACCTTCAACATAACCACTGGCTTGAAGGGTGATCTGCCCTATGGCTGGGATTACGACGTGTTCTTCAACTACGGCCGCTCCAGCAAGACGGAAACGGAGACGAACATTGTCAACACCGTCCGTCTTGAGCAGGAATTGGGCTTCCAGCAGACCGGTGATCTGACGCCATATGAGACCGCTGGCCAGCTCACGCCCGGCACCGGCGTCCCGACGGATGCGGGCGTCTGGAATCCTGCTGTCTGCGTGG
>CAZZYR010000238.1:0-4649 GCA_964658235.1 uncultured Acetobacteraceae bacterium
GCCTGGGCGAAGCTGGACGGCGTCCTGGACACGCCGCTGCGCGTGAAGGGGCAGCAGGTTTTGAACGCGGCGGTCATGGTGGGCACGCTTGCCGTCGGCGGTGCGATCCTGGCGGCCAGCCTCGGCGCCGGCGTCGTGTCGCTCACCACGCCGACCTTGATCTGGATCTTCCTTGCGTGTGCCTTGCTGTTCGGCGTGCTGATGACGCTGCCGATCGGCGGCGCGGACATGCCGGTGGTGATTTCCATCTACAATGCCTTCACTGGCCTGGCCGTGGGTCTTGAGGGTTTCGTGCTGCAGAACCCGGCGCTGATGATCGCCGGCATGGTGGTGGGTGCGGCGGGCCTGCTGCTGACGGTGATCATGGCCAAGGCAATGAACCGCTCCATCGCAAACGTGCTGTTCACCAACTTCGGCACCGTGGCCAAAGCCAAGCCCGGCGCCATCCAGGGCAGCGAACGGCCGGCGGACGCGTCCGACGCCGCGATCAGGATGCGCTATGCCTCAAGCGTGATCATTGTGCCGGGCTATGGCCTGGCCGCCGCCCGCGCCCAGCAGAAGCTGTTTGAATTCGTGAAGCTGCTGCTGGCGGCGAAGGTTTCCGTCAAGTTCGCGATTCACCCGGTGGCCGGCCGCATGCCGGGGCAGATGGACGTGCTGCTGGCGGAAGCCGGCGTGCCCTATGACATGATCTTCCAGCTTGACGACATCAACGACGATTTTGCCAGCGCCGATGTAGCTTTGGTCATCGGCGCCAATGACGTGGTCAACCCGGCGGCACGCACAGACAAATCCTCGCCGATTTTCGGGATGCCCATCCTGAACGCGGACAAGGCAAAGCAGGTCTACGTGATCAAGCGCGGCCAGGGCAAAGGCTACTCCGGCATCGTCAACGCCCTGTTCTACGCGCCGAACTGCAACATGGTCTACGGCGACGCGCAGGCGGTCCTGGTCAAGATGATCGAAACCGTCAGGGGACTTGGCGCCGCGGCCGCCTGAACCGCACCGCGGCATCTCCGCTTCCACCCGAATCCCGAAGGGGACATATAATGCCCATCAAAATGCAGGCCGCCGTGGTCACAGCCTTCAAGAAGCCTTTGGAGCTTCAGGAGTGGGCTATTCCTACGCCTGGTCCGGGTCAGATCCTGGTCAAGACCGAGGCCTGCGGCGTCTGCCACACGGATCTGCATGCCGCCAATGGCGACTGGCCGCTGAAGCCGACCCCGCCGTTCATTCCGGGGCACGAGGCAATCGGCATTGTGGTCGCGTTGGGCGCGGGTGTGACCATCGTCAAGGAAGGCGACCGGGTTGGCGTGCCATGGCTCTATTCGGCCTGCGGGCACTGTGAATATTGCCTGTCGGCCTGGGAGACCGTCTGTGATGAGGCCAAGTTCGGCGGCTACACGCAGAACGGCGGTTTTGCCGAATACGTGTTGGCCGACCCGAACTACGTGGCCCATATTCCCAAGGGTCTGGGTCCCAAGGAAGCGGCACCGCTGATTTGTGCTGGCATCACGACCTACAAGGGGATCAAGCAAACCGAGGCACGGGCGGGGGAGTGGATTGCCGTTTCAGGCTGCGGCGGCCTTGGTCATCTGGCGATCCAGTATGCCAAGGCCATGGGCCTGCTTGTTTGCGCCGTGGATATCGAGGACGGCAAGCTTGAGCACGCCAAGCGCCTGGGCGCCGATCTGGTGATCAACGCCAAGAACGATGATCCCGCCGCGATCCTGAAGAAGGAAACCGGCGGCGGCGCGCACGGTGTCCTGATCACCGCCGCTTCCCTGCCGGCATTTCAACAGGGTGTGGCGATGACACGCAAGCGCGGGATTTGCGTGCTCGTGGGCCTGCCGCCCGGAACGTTCCCACTGGAAGTCTTCACGCTGGTGGCCAGCGCCATCACCGTGCGCGGCTCCTTCGTGGGCACGCGGGAGGACATGGCCGAGTGCCTGGACTTCGCGGCCAAGGGCAAGGTCAGGGCGGATATCGAACTGCAGCCGCTCGCGTCGATCAACAAGATCTTTGAACGGCTGGAGCATGGGGACGTCGCATCGCGCGTGGTGCTCGACTTCACCGGAACGGAAAACGCAAAGGCCGATCACAGCATTGAAGCTGTGCCGGTTGTGGCCTGACACGCGGGCGCATCCAGCCGACAGCCATAGACAAAAGTTTTTTGGTTCTTTTTTTCAAAAAAGAACTGCTTGCTTCTACGAACTCTCAACGCTGCGATACGCCGCGTCGACTAACGATTGGCCGCGGTCGTTTAGCAGAATGCCGGCGCCCATGCGGGTCATGGAGTAGCCGAAGCTCAAACCGCGCGCGGGGTCGGCGAAGCCGAGGCTGCCGCCCATGCCGACGTGGCCGAAGGCGCCGGGGGGGAGGAGGAGGCTGCTGCCGCCCCAGGCGCGGTTGTCGGTGCCGGTCATGAAGCCGAGGCTGAAGCGCATGGGTTGGAGGAGGGTGGCGTCCAGGTGGGTGGCGGCGGAGACCTGGGACATGGCGGCGATGGCGGCTTCGGGGAGGAGGGTGGCGCCGCCGGCGGCCAGCGGGGCGTAGAGGCCGGCGAGGCCGCGGGCGTTGGTGATGCCGTTGGCGCTGCCGAGTTCGCAGGCGTGGAGGGGGCGGGTGTTGAAGTCGGCGCTGCCGGTGTTGGTCATGAAGAGGTTCGGGAGGCTGCCGGGCTGGCCGAGGACGGCTTGGAGGAAGGGGCTGGTGAGGTCCGCTTCGGCGGGATCGACGGCGATCATGGGGGCGACGCGGTGTTCCTCGGATTCGGGGAGGCCGATGTGGAAATCGAGGTTGAGGGGGCCGGCGACGTTCTCGGCGAAGAAGGTGCCGAGGGGTTGGCCGGCTGCGAGGCGGACGAGGTGTCCGGCGGTCCAGGCGAAGGTGAGGCCGTGGTAGCCCTGGCGGGTGCCGGGTTCCCAGAAGGCGGGTTCGGCTTCGATGAGGGCGATCATGGCATCATAGTCCGCGATGCCGCCTTGGGGGATGGTGGCGCGCAGGTGGGGGACGGGGGCGGTGTGGCCGAGCATGTGGGCGACGCGCGTGCCGGCTTTGCCGTGTTGGGCGAATGCGGGCCAGAGGGAGGCGACGTCTTCGTAAAGGCCGAGCTTGCCTTGGGCTGCGAGCATGTGGGCGCAGAGGGCGGTGGCGCCCTTGGTGCAGGAGAAGACGATGGAGACGGTGTTTTCCTCCCAGGCGCGGCCGGTTTTGGGGTCGGCGAGGCCGCCCCAGAGGTCCACGACGGGGCGGCCGCGATGGGTGATGCAGACGCTGGCGCCGGATTCGCGGCGGGTGGCGAAATTGGCGCGGAAGGCGTCCGCCACGGCGGCGAAGGGGGGATCAAAGTGCCCGGCGATGTGCTGGCCGGTGGGGAGGGTTTCGTCGATGTCCGGCATGGCGTTGCTCCCGAATTGATTGCACGCGTGGTGGTGCGTTCGTTGCTGGCCTGCCGTTGACGAAGCGGCGTTGGGGCGGGACAGTTTAGGGTATGTCCCCTAGCCAGCCGCACGCTGCCTGACAATGCTGGACGCTTCCGCGGCGCGCCGGGCGGGGACGTTCGGCGCGGTGGTGCTGGGGCATGTGCTGTTGCTGGTGCTGTTGGCGCAGACGGGGACGATTCCGCCGCTGCTGCCGATGGTGCTGCCGGTGCGGATGCTGCCGGCGGTGCGGCCGCCGCCACCGCCGCCGCCGCGGATTTTGCCGCTTCTGGCCGACGCGGCGCCGATGGCGGTGCCGGTGCCGGAGATCAGGCTGGCGGCGCCGCCGCCGGTGCAGGCGATGGCGCCGCGGGCGGTCACGCGGGCCGCGCCCACGCGGCCGGCGAGTCATTTCGGGGCGGCGACGGATAGCGGGCTGGGGATGGATGTGGCGGCGGCCTCGGGGGGCGGCGCGGGGGTTCGGGGCTCGCTGGGCGGGTTCGAGGCGGCGGTGCGCCGGCAGGTTCTGGCGGCGAAGCGGCAGCCGGCTTTGGCGTGGGACAGGCGGAACACGTGCGTGGTGAACTACACGGTGCGGGTGAGCCGGAGCGGGGGGCTGGCGGGGCTGTCCATCGATCCCTGTGCGATCCCGGAGATCAATGCGGCGGCGCGGGAGGCGATTCGGGCGGCGGCACCGTTTCCGCCGCCGCCGGATCTTGGCGCGGCGACGGCCGAGGTGCATGGCAGCCTGATATTCCACCCCTGAAAGGATTCCGATGATCGTTCGCCTGGCCGCCGCCGTGGCACTCGCGCTTATGCTGTCCGCCTGCGCGGTGCATCATGTGACGCCGTATGTGCCGGACGCGCAGAACGCGCCGCAGTCGGCGGATGCGGCGGCGGCGAGTGCCAGCTGCGCGGAGGCGTCCACGCCGGTGGAGACGGCGATCTGCGCGAGCCCGGAGCTGGTGGCGGCGAACCGGGCGGTGGTGGCGGGGCTGCAGATACAGTTGCGCGGGGCGACGATTTTTGGGCGGGACGCGCTGATGGCGAGCCAGCGGGCGTGGCTGCTGGGGTTGCCGGCGGAATGCGGGCTGGCGGGCGCGGCGGCTCAGGCTACTGCCGCGCCGTGCCTGCAGGCGGCACTTGGCGCGCGGCTGGCGGCGCTGCGGGCGTGGCCGGTGGCGCCGCCGGTGCCTGGGGGCGCGACGGCGCAGTATGTGAGCCTGC
>CAZZYR010000239.1:0-4646 GCA_964658235.1 uncultured Acetobacteraceae bacterium
CTCAATAAACAAAAGTTTTTTGCTTCTTTTTTGCAAAAAAGAAGGCCTTCCTTCCTTAATCCAACGGATCCCTTCGATCCGGAAACACCACATCCCGATGCACATGCACGGACATCAGCAGCCCCATCGCGAACATCACCGTCAGCATCGCCGAGCCGCCATGAGAGACCAGCGGCAGCGGCACGCCACCCACCGGGATGGCGCCGACCACCATCGCCACATTCACGAACACATACATGAACATGTTCACGGAAATGCCCAGCGCCAGCAGGCGGCCATACTGATTGCGGCAGCGCAGCGCGATCAGCATCCCGCACAGAATGATGGTCAGCAGCAGGCTCAGCAACGCCACCGCGCCAACCAGCCCCCATTCCTCGGCCACGATGGAAAAGATGAAGTCCGTCTGCTTCTCTGGCAAAAAGTTCAAATGCGCCTGGGTGCCCTGCATGAACCCCTTGCCCCATAATCCGCCTGAACCAAGCGCAATCTTGGACTGGATGATGTTGTATCCGGCGCCAAGCGGATCGCTTTCCGGATTGAGGAAGGTGGTAATGCGGGCGCGCTGATAGTCGTGCAGATGCTTGTAGGCGAAGGTGGCCAGGAACGGCAGTGGCACGGCAAGCAGCGCCATTTGCCAAAGCCGCATGCCGGCACCGACGAAGATGGAGAATCCAACGACGCCGGTGATGAAGGCGGTGCCTAGATTTGGTTCCTTCAGGATCAGCGCCACCGGCGCCAGCACGCAGATGGCGGGGATAATCAGGAAAAGCGGGTTGCCTACCCGTGCCCAGCTTGCCCGGTTGAACCAGCTTGCCAGCGCCATCGCCAGCGCCACCTTCATGATTTCGCTCGGCTGCAATTGCACCGGACCGATTTCCAGCCAGCGCTCCGCTCCCTTGCCCACATGGCCCATTTTGAGCACCAGGATGAGCAGCACCAGCGCCCCGCCGTAGATCGGCCACGAGAATTTGGCGATGAACCGTATATCCAGCATGGCCAGGCTCAGCATCATCACCAGGCTGAAACCGAATCGCAGCCCATGGCGCCACGCGTATGGCTCGGGACCGCCCCCCGCCGAGTAGAGCGCCACGTAGCCGCAAGCGGCCAGCGCGCAGAGCAGCAAGACAAAGATCCAGTTGATCCGCCAGAGTTTGGTGAGCAGGCCGAAATCAGGCTCGGCCCGGAGGAGGCGGCGTTCGGAGATCATCGACGCAAAAAACTTCTATCCGCTGAGTCCGCGACAGCACCGACAAAAGTTTTTTGGTTCTTTTTTTCAAAAAAGAACATCTTGCTTAAACCTTGATCACCACCTTTCCGACGTGTGTGGCTCCCTTGAGATGCCGATACGCCTCTTTTGCCTCCTCGAACGGAAACACCCGATCGATCACCGGCTCGATCCGATGCAGCGCGATGCTGCGATTCATCGCCTCGAACATTTGCCGTGATCCCACATAAATGGGACGGATGATGGCGCCGCCGCCGAAGACCGCCAGCGGATCCAGCGTGCCACGTGTCAACACGCCGATCAGCGTGACGATGCCGCCGGAACGGGTGGCGCCCACCGAGCGCTGCAACGTCCCCGGCCCGCCCACCTCCACCACGTGATCCACGCCGCGGCCTCCAGTCAGCTCCCGCACCGCCGCCTGCCATTCCGGATTGGCCTTGTAGTTGATCCCGTCGGACGCGCCCATCGCCTGCACGCGCGCCAGTTTCTCGTCGCTGGAGGACGTGGCGATAACCCGGGCCCCGGCCGCACGCGCGAATTGCAGCGCGAAGATCGAAACCCCGCCCGTGCCCAGGATCAACACCGTTTGCCCCGCCACGATCGGGTGCAACCCGGTCAGCGCGTTCCACGCCGTCACCGCGGCGCATGGCAGCGTGGCGGCCTGCTCGAAGCTCAGGTGGTCCGGGATGTGAACCAGGCCGCGCTCGTCGAACACCGCATATTCGGCCAGCACGCCGTCGATCGCGCCGCCCAGCGCGCTTGCGCCATCCGCCGGCTCCATGTCGCCGCCCATCCAGGACTGCATGAAAATGGGCGTCACGCGGTCTCCCACTTTCACGCGGGTAACGCCGGCGCCGATTTCGGTCACCTCGCCTGCCCCGTCAGACAATGGCACCAGATCCGGGGGCACCTTGCTCATCATGTATCTGCCGGTCGCCACGGCCAGGTCGCGGAAGTTCAGTGACGCGGCACGCATCCGCACCAGCACCTGGCCTGGGCCGGGGCGCGGCGTTTCACCCTCCACCAAGGTCAGATCGTCGATGCTTTCGTGCTTGGGCAGGCGATAGAGGCGCATGGTTTTCTCCGGCGGCGAGGTGCTTGAAGCTGTCAGCGTGTGCGGCCGACTCCTTGCCGTGACGACTGGTAAAAAGCCAGTGCCAGGCTGACGCCCACGAACCACAGAAGCCACCCGGCGCCCGCGCGGCGGGCCGCTTCATCGGCGCCATACAGCCAAGGTGCCGCGCTGAAGGCCGCACCGTCTAGCAGCAGTGCCGGCATGGACAGCCAGGCCGCCACCAGCAGAACATCCGCATCCCACCCGGCCACGCGCCGCCCCAGCCGCAGTGTCAGCCAAACAAGCGGCAGCGTCGCGGCGAGCAAGGGGATCGCGTAGCTGGCGCCAAACACCCCCAGCGGCGCCGTCACCCGCACCGTCGCAACCGCGATGGCCCATAGGATGGCGCTGAGCACCACAAGCGTGGCCGCTGGCATTGCTGCGCGGATAGACGTGGCATCGGATCGATCGTGCATGATGACTCTCGCGATATGTAGTTAACACTACATAGCCATTCTTTGTAATGCACGTTACAGGAATTTGATGAACGTGCGCCAGGCCCGCCGGGCCGATGCCTTAAGCCGGATCGCCGACCACATGCTGGCCCACGGGCTCGCCGCCTCCAGCCTGCGCGCGCTGGCGCAAGCGGCCGGCACAAGTGACCGGATGCTGCTGTATTACTTCGCCGACAAGGATGAGCTGGTCGTGGCCGCGTTGGGCGTCATCAGCCTGCGCCTTGCGGAAGTATTGGAGGTGGCCGCGCCAGCGGGGAAGCTGGCACCCGATGCGGCTTTGGCCGCGTTTGCCGCCATCATGCGAGGCCCCGCGGTACAGCCGCACATGCGGGTGTGGCTGGAGCTGGTCAGTCTGTCCGCCCGCGGTGTAGAGCCCTATCGCTCCGTAGCGGGCCGCATCGCGGATTATTTCGTGGCATGGGTGGCGGGGCGCCTGGATATTGCGGCCGATGCGGAGCGTGAGACGGCTGCCGTCCGCTTGGTTGCAACGCTGGACGGCCTGGTGCTCTTGGACGGCGTCGGCCGGGGCGGGATTGTTGACGCGGTGCTTGCCTCCCGGACCATCTGATACCGCAAAAATTGTTCGGCTCCTTTTCGTAAAACGAACAGCTTGCCTTGCGGAGCTTTACGCCCTCGTTAATCAATACACCTTTCACGGGAGGAACCATGATGAAGCTGCACTCAAAAGTAGCAGTCCGCGTATGTCTGGCGGCGACATTCATTCCCGCGGCGGCTGCCGCACAGAGCGTGACAACCTATCACAACAGCATCCAGCGCCATGGCGCCTATGTGGTGCCCGGCCTCACCGCCGCCACGGCCGCCTCCATGCACATGGACACGGCGTTTGCGCCAAGTTTCACCGGCAACGTCTATGCTCAGCCTCTCTATTGGCAGCCCTCGGGCAGCGACGGCCGCATTATTGTCGCGACCGAGAACAACAAGGTGCTCGCGCTGAATGCCAACACCGGGGCCACTATCTGGAAAACCCAGTTGCCCGCGCCGGCGCATAGCAGCGCGCTACAATGTGGCAACATCAATCCCGAGGGCATTACCGGGACGCCCGTCATCGATCCCGCCAGCGGGCTGATCTACCTGGACGCGGTCACCGGCAACACGCCGTCGACCGTGCGTCACAGGGTCTACGCGCTCTCCGCTGCCACCGGCGCTGTGCAACCCGGCTGGCCTTTGGATGTCCAGGCAGCCTTGGCCGCCCGCGGTGTCAGCTTCGACTCCACCGACCAGGGGGAGCGCAGCGCACTCCTGTTCCTCGGCGGGGCCGTCTATGTCACGTTCGGTGGCCGTTCCGGTGATTGCGGCGGCTACCACGGAACCGTGGTGCAGGTAACCCCGGGAACCCGCCCCACCGTGGCGGGCGTCTGGCAGACCGGCGCGGTGCATGGCGGCATCTGGTCCCAGGGCGGCCCCGCCTCGGACGGCCGGTTCATCTATGCCACCACCGGCAACACCTCCGGCACGTCCACCTGGATGGACGGTGAGGCGATCATCCGGCTGAAGTCCGGCCTGGCGCACTCCTCGAAGACGGCGGATTACTTCACGCCCTCCAATTGGCAGACACTGGATAATGACGATGCCGATCTGGGCGGCACGGAAGCATTTCCAATCGTTGTCCCGGCGCAGTCCGGCCCGGCAGCCCCGCGGCTGATCGCCTTCGGCAAGGACGGCAACGCCTATCTGGTCAACCGGGCCAACCTGGGCGGCATCGGCGCTGCCCTTGCAGTCACCCAGGCCTCCCGGAGCGAGATCATCACAGCGCCAGCGGTCTATAATACCTCCACTGCAGCCATGGTCGTGTTCCGCAACGGCGATGGACTGAACTGCCGTGGCAGCAGCC
>CAZZYR010000240.1:0-1888 GCA_964658235.1 uncultured Acetobacteraceae bacterium
AGGTGGGGGTTTGCTTTTTTCCCCCGATGTTTCGGGGTGTTAGAACGCGGCTTCTTCAAGCTCCATCATGCTGCCTTTACCGGCCTTGATGGCGCTCCACAGCGCGCCGGTTTGGGGGAGGAGGCGGTCGGCGAAGAATTGGGCGGTGGTGAGTTTGGCTTTGTAGAAGCCGGCGTCGCCGTTGGCGGTGGGGAGTTTTTCTTCGGCGACTTTGGCGGCTTTGGCCCACATGAAGCCGAGGGCGACGAGGCCCATGAGGCGGAGGTAATCCGTGGCGGCGGCACCGGCTTCTTCAGGGTCCTTCAATGAGACCGTGGCGATGTGGGCGGTGGCCTGCTGGAGGGCGGCGAAGGATTTGGCGAGCGGCAGGACTTTGGGATCCGCGCTGTTGGCTTCGATAAACTCCTGCACGGGGTGGAAGAACTGGCGCAGGAAGCGGCCCATGTGGGCGGGCATCTTGCGGCCAACGAGATCGAGCGCCTGAATGCCGTTCGCACCTTCATAAATCATGCAGATGCGGGCGTCCCGCACGAGCTGCTCCATACCGTGGTCACGGATGTAGCCGTGGCCGCCATAGACTTGCAGGGCCATGCTGGAGAGTTCGAAACCGAGATCGGTGAACAGCGCCTTGACCACGGGGGTCATGATGGCGACGAAATCCTCGGCTTCCTGGCGGCGCTGGGGATCGTTGGCTTTCGTTTCCAGATCGAGCGCGGTGGCGACCCAGCCGGAGAGCGCGCGGCAGCCTTCGACGTAGGCGCGCACGGTCATCAGCGTGCGGCGGACATCAGGATGGACGATGATGGGGTCCGCGGCACGATCCGGGTATTTGGCGCCGGAGAGGGCGCGGCCCTGGATGCGGTCCTTGGCGTAGAAGGCGGCGCTCTGGTACGCGGTCTCCGCCACGCCAAGGCCCTGGATGCCGACGGAGAGGCGTTCCGCGTTCATCATGGTGAACATGGCGCGCATGCCCTTGTTCGCTTCGCCGACGAGCCAGCCGGTGGCGTCATCGAAATAGAGCTGTGTGGTGGCGGAGGCTTTGAGACCCATCTTGTGTTCGATGGCGGTGCAGGTGACGCCATTGCGGGCACCTGGGCGGCCGTCCTCGTTGGGGACGAACTTGGGCACCAGGAACATGCTGACGCCCTTGATGCCCTTCGGGCCGCCTTCGATGCGGGCGAGGACGAGGTGGATGATGTTCTCGGTGAGGTCATGCTCGCCGGCGGAGATGAAGATCTTGGCGCCGTTGATCTTGTAGCTGCCGTCTTCCTGCGGCGTGGCCTTGGTGCGCATCATGCCGAGATCCGTGCCGCATTGGGCTTCGGTGAGGCACATGGTGCCGGACCAGGTGCCGTCGATCATCTTGGGCAGATAGCGGCGCTTCAGGTCCTCGCTGCCGTGGCCTTCCAGCGCGAGCGTGGCGCCGTGGGTGAGGCCGGGGTAGAGGCCGAAGGAGAGGTTGGCGGAGCACTGCATTTCTTCGACCATCTTGCCGAGGATTTCGGGCAGGCCCTGGCCACCATATTCGACGGGCGAGGAGAGCGCGCCCCAGCCGGCTTCGCAGAACTTCTTGTACGCGTCGACGAACCCTTTGGGGGTGCGGACGACGCCGTTTTCGAGGCGGCAGCCTTCCTCGTCACCGCTGGCGTTGATGGGGAGGAGGATGTCTTTCGCGAATTTGCCGGCTTCTTCGAGGATGCTGTCCATGAGCTCCGCGGTGACGTCCGGCTGGTTGATTTCAGCGACGTGGGCGGCGGAGTTGTGCAATTCGTGCATGACGAAGCGCATGTCGCGGAGGGGGGCGTTGTAGACTTGCATCTGTCGTCTTCTCCTGGGGTTTGTTTGCGAGCGTCTAGTGTAAGGAAGGTTTTAACACGAAGGCCACGAA
>CAZZYR010000240.1:1898-4630 GCA_964658235.1 uncultured Acetobacteraceae bacterium
GTTTGCGAACTTAAGGAAGAAAGGAAGGAAGGAATTAACCACCAAGGACGCCAAGAACACCAAGAAGGAAGGCAAGCGCGAATAAGAGGGTCCTGCTTCTTACTTACGTCTTGGTGTTCTTGGTGGTTAACTCTTCTTGCTTGATTTGGGTCAGTTGCGGAGGGGTTTGCCGGTTTCGAGCATGTGTTCGATGCGCGCCAAAGTTCCAGGGGTGCGCAGGAGGCGGATGAAGGATTCGCGTTCGAGGTCGAGGATTTTGGATTCCTTGACGGTGTCGATGATGTCGGTGTCGCCGCCGGTGAGGACGCGGGCGAGTTCGCCGGCGACGATGCCGTCATGTTTGGTGGCCTGGCCGAGTTTCTGGAAGCCGGCGACAGCCTGGTCGAGGGCGACTTTACCGGAGGGGCCGGGGAGGACGATTTCGCGCTGCTCTGGAGCTTTGTAATCCACGGCGAGTTCGAGGGCGCGTTTCTTGGCGTCCGCGAGGAGGCGGTAGCGGTTCATGGTGACGCGGTCGGATTTGCGGAGGATCAGCATTTCGCCGGCTTCGGCGGCCGATTTGGCGACTTTCGCGGTGCTGATCATTTCGAACACCTTCATCGGTGCGGGCATCGGGCCTTTGGGCATTTTCGGGTCCGTTGACCAGCGGCCGAGCATTTCCTTGCAGCCGCCCCAGCCGGGGAGCAGGCCGACGCCGCATTCGACGAGGCCGGCATAGGTTTCAGCGTGGGCCTGGACGGCATCGGAGTGGAGCAGGAATTCGCAGCCGCCGCCGAGCGCCATGCCGGCGGGCGCGGCGACGACGGGGAACGGCGCGTATTTGAGTTTCTGCATCATCTCCTGGCCGGTGGCGATGAGGCTTTCGACCTGCATCCAGGCAGCGATGTTGGCGGCGAAGAGGGCGAGGCCGATATTGGCGCCCACGGAGAAGTTTGTGGCCTCGTTGTAGATGACCAGCGCCTTGTAGTCCTTCTTGACGAGCGCGATGGTTTTGCCAAGCAGGGTCATGATCTGCTCGTCCAGCGAATTGCTCTTGCTGGTGAATTCGAAGCAGAGCACGCCGTCGCCGATGTCCCACACGGCGGCGGATGGGTTCTTGAGGACGGGTTTTGCGACGCGCTTGATGTCCTCGAGCATCAGCACGCCGTCAGGACGGACGATGGTGTGGTATTGGCCGTCCTGGCCGAGTTGCTGACGGGCGCCGTTTTCGATGCGGTAGAAGGTGCGGCCCGCGGCTTTTTCCAGCATGGGCGGGATGGCGAAGCCTTCGGCTTTGAGGCGTTCGATGAGCCAGTCGGCGCCGACCATGTCGATCAGTTCGAAGGGGCCGTGCTTCCAGTTGTAGCCGAGGCGCATGGCCTCATCGATGGCGGTGATCTCGTCGGTGGCTTCCGGGATCAGCTTGGCGGCGTAGGCCATTGTGTGGCCCATGACGGTCCAGGCATAGGCGCCGATCTTGCTAGGTGCGGACATGAGTTTGCGGAGGTCGCGGCCGGCGGCGGCGATTTCCGCCGGGTTGGCGGGCTGCTCGGCGCGGAACTCGCCGGTGGCGAGATCGAGCGTTTCCTTGATGCGCTTGCCGCCGGATTTGGTGAGTCGGTAGAAACCCCCCTTCCCTTTCCGGCCGGTGTAGCCGTCCGCGATGAGCTTCGCGATGACGGGGATGTCGCGGTTGATCGTGTGGAACTCGTCGTCTTTGGGGAGCGCGCCGGCCATGCTGGCGTTGATGTGCGGCATCAGGTCCAGGCCGACGAGGTCCATCAGGCCGAAGACGCCGGTTTTCGGTACGCCGAATGGGCGGCCCATGACGGCGTCCGCTTCCTCGATGGTGAGGCCGTGCTCGATGGTTTCGGTGACGGCGCCGGTCATCCAGAAGACGCCGAGGCGGTTGGCGATGAAGCCGGGAGAGTCCTTGCAGGCGACGATGGATTTGCCCAGCGCGATGTCACAGAAGGCCGCGACTTTGTCCGCGAGGGCGGCGTTGGTGAGCGGGCCGGTGACCAGTTCCATCAGGCGCATGTAGCGCGGTGGATTGAAGAAGTGGGTGATCATGAAGTCCCGCGCGAAGGACTCCGGCAGACCCTCGATCAGGGTGGCGAGCGGGATGGTGGAGGTGTTGGACGAGATGGCGGTGCCGGGGCGGCGGACGGCGTCCAGCTTGCGGTAGAGCGACTGCTTGATGTCCAGGCGCTCGACGACGACTTCGACGATCCAGTCACAGTCGGCGACTTTGGCGAGATGGTCGTCGATGTTGCCGGTCTCGATCAGCTTGGCAGCTGATGCGGACATGAACGGGGCCGGGTCGGTTTTCAGCGCCTTGGCGACGGCGGCCTCGGCGATGGCGTTGCGGTTGGCACCCTCGCGCGGAGCGATGTCCAGCAGGAGGACGGGGATGCCGGCGTTGGCGATCTGGGCGGCGATGCCGCAGCCCATGACGCCTGAGCCGATGACGGCAACTTTCTTGAATAAATCAGCCATGATTCAGACGGCCTCCAGCACCGTGGCGATGCCCTGGCCGCCGCCGATGCATTGGGTGGCGATGGCGTAGCGGCCACCCTCGCGCTTGAGCAGCGACGCGGCTTTGCCGACGATGCGCGCGCCGGTGGCGCCGAGCGGATGGCCGAGGGCGATGGCGCCGCCGTCGAGGTTGACGGTTTCAGGACGGAAGCCGATTTCCTTCATGCTGGCGATGGCCTGGCTGGAGAAGGCTTCGTTGAGCTCGACGACATCCA
>CAZZYR010000241.1:0-4618 GCA_964658235.1 uncultured Acetobacteraceae bacterium
CGATGCGGTGGGCCGGCCGAGAAAGGCGTCCTTGACGCGGGTCAGGCCGCGGGCGGCGTTGACGTGCAGGTTCAGCAGGCGGGTGAGCGGCAGGTAGATGTCCGCCACCTCGTCGAGCGAAACCGGCTGGTTGAGGCTGCGCAGGGCGGAGAGGTCGGCCTCCCGGAGGAGCAAGGGCGTGCTGGCGCGCAGGTCAGCCCATTCGGGGCGGCTGAACGCCTGGTAGGCGGACAGGTCGAGTGAGAGCGCGGTGCTCATGCCCCGAACCCCGACAGGATGGCCGGAAGCGGCTAGGCCTTTTCGACCTGCGAATATTCGAGCTCGACGGGGGTGGAGCGGCCAAAGATGGAAACGCTGACCTTCACGCGGCCCTTCTCCTCGTCGATTTCCTCGACGGTGCCGTTGAAGCTGGTGAACGGGCCGTCGGCGACGCGCACCTGCTCGCCGATCTCGAACAGGATGGCGGGACGCGGACGCTCCACGCCTTCCTGGGTCTGCTTCATGATCCGCTCGGCCTCGCTGTTCGAGATCGGGGTCGGGCGGGTCTTGCTGCCGAGGAAGCCGGTCACCTTCGGGGTGTCCTTGACCAGATGCCAGGCATCGTCGGTCAGCTCCATCTTCACCAGCACGTAGCCGGGGAAGAATTTGCGTTCCGCGTTGATCTTCTGGCCGCGGCGAACCTCCACCACCTCCTCGGACGGCACCAGCACCTCGTCGATGTGGTCGCCCAGGCCTTTCTGTTCGGCCTGGTCCTTGATGGCGAGCGCGATCTTCTTCTCGAAGCCCGAATAGACGTGAACGACATACCAGCGTTTGGCCATGGGTGTTCTCAGGTCCTCAAGCGGCGCCGGGGCCGGTGAACAGCGCGCGCACGGCCCAGCCGGCGCCCAGATCGATGGCGAAAAAGAAGATGGCGGAGAGGGCCGCCATGGCCAGGACCAGCCCGGTAGTCACCAGGGTCTCCTTGCGGCTGGGCCACGTAACCCGGGCCGCCTCGGCGCGGACTTCGCGGACGAATTTCGCAGGTGCAAACGCCAAGGCGGGACATCCTTAGGACAGAGACAGAAGAAGAGCGGGAACAACCAAGACAGTACGAAAAAACCGAAAAACGCGTGGCAGGGGTGGAGGGGGTCGAACCCCCAGCCTCCGGTTTTGGAGACCGGCGCTCTAGCCAATTGAGCTACACCCCTGCGGCACCAGACCCGAAGGCCCCGGCCACGCACGCGAAGGGCCGTATGAAGAATGCCGGGGGCTCCGTGTCAAGTCCGCGGCCCTTGCCGCGCCCCAGCCGGGCGCGGTAACCTGCGGACAACGCGGGTGTAGCATAGTGGTAATGCTCCAGCCTTCCAAGCTGGCTAGGAGGGTTCGATTCCCTTCACCCGCTCCAGCACAGCTCGCAGGAGCGACAATGTGCCCACTCTGCTCCGCGCCGATGGAGTCCGAGTCTACTTCTACAGCAGAGAGACCAATGAGCCGGCGCACGTCCATATCGATCGCGCCGGTGCCACAGCCAAGGTGTGGCTGTCCCCTGTGGCCCTTGCCAGCAACGCAGGTTTTCAGGCGCGCGAACTGGGCGACGTGCTAAGACTGGTTCGCCGGCACCAGCACATGTTCGAGGAGGCGTGGCATGAGTTCTTCAACCAGCCGGGTGGCAGCTGACATCCGGGTGCGCGCCGTGTCCACCACGATGGACGAACTTTGCGTCGGCCTGATGGATGGCCGGACCATCACCGTGCCGCTGGCCTGGTTCCCACGGCTTGCCGAGGCAACACCGGCCCAGCTCGCAAACTGGGAACTCGCCGGCGCAGGCTACGGCATCCATTGGCCAGATGTGGACGAAGATGTGAGCACCGAAGGACTGTTGCTGGGCCATGCCGCGCCCTTGGGGTCCGCCGCATGGCGCTCCCCCTTCAAGGCTGCCGTGGATTAACCCTCTCCGCGCACACCACCCGCGTTTTTACGCTCGCTTTATGCGCGGTGCCCAACTCACACATCGCATTTTTATGCGCCCCCGCCCTATTCACCCGCACTGTGGCGCGAAGGAGGCGCCGGTGATGGCTGATATACTGGTGATCGTTCTCGGCACAGGCGCCATACTACTGATGGCCGCCTACGCCGTGCTGTGCGAGCGCATCTGATGCTCGACCTTTTTGTGGGCGGCGGCGTCTCCGCCCTGCTCCTGATCTACCTGGTCTGGGCGCTGGTTCGCCCCGAAGACTTCTAGAGGATTGATAGAATGACGCTGATCGGCTGGGCGCAAATTGCGCTCGTGCTGGCGCTTGTCTTCGCCGCGGCGTTTCCGCTGGGCGGCTACATGGCCAGATTGTTTTCAGGTGAGCGCGTGTTCCTCACCCCCGTCCTGGGTCCCGTGGAACGCGGCTTCTACAAGCTGGCCGGCGTGGATGCGCGGCGCGGCATGGGCTGGAAGGAATACGCCTTCGCCCTGATCCTGCTCAACGCGCTGCACTTCCTGGTCCTGTATGCCATCCTGCGCCTGCAGGACATCTTGCCGTTCAACCCAACCCACGCGGTTGCCATGTCGCCGCGCCTGGCCTTCAACACGGCGGCCAGTTTCGTCACCAACACGAACTGGCAGGCCTACACACCGGAAAGCCAAATCAGTTACGGCGCCCAGATGTTCGGCCTGACCGTGCACAACTTCCTCAGCGCCGCCACCGGCATCGCCGCAGCTGTCGCCGTGGTCCGCGCCTTCGCCGGAAGCTCGCTCAAAACGCTCGGCAACTTCTACGTCGATCTCACCCGCGTCTCCCTCTATCTCCTGCTGCCCGTCTGCATCGTCGCCGGCGTCGTGCTGCTCGCCGCCGGCGTGCCGGAAACCCTGTCCGCCTACGCCACCGCCACACCCATCGACGGCGGCAGCCAGACCATCGCCTTCGGGCCCGTCGCATTCCAGGAAGCCATCAAGGAATTCGGCACCAACGGCGGCGGCTTCTTCAACGCCAACTCTGCGCACCCGTTCGAGAATCCGTCAGCCCTCACCAACGTTCTCGAGAATTGGCTGCTGCTGGTTATTCCCTTCGCCCTCGCTCTGATGCTCGGCCACATGGTGGGGGAGAAGAAGCAGGGCCGCGCGCTGTTCTATGCCATGGCCATCCTGCTCACGCTCGGCATCGCAGGCACCTATGCCGCCGAAGCCGGCGGCAATCCGCTGCTCACCCATGCCGGCGTCAGCGCATCCATGGGCAACATGGAAGGCAAGGACGTGCGCTTCGGCGTCGCCCTTTCGTCCGCCTTCAACGTCAGCGCCACTGGCACTTCCACCGGTGCTGTCGACAGCTTCACGGACAGTTATACGCCGCTGGGCGGTCTGATCCCCATGTTCCTGATGCAGCTTGGTGAAGTCACACCAGGCGGCGTCGGCTCCGGCCTCTACACCATCGTCGTCTTCGCCCTCCTCTCCGTCTTCGTCGCCGGGCTGATGGTGGGACGCACGCCGGAATATCTCGGCAAGAAGGTGCAGGCCAAGGAGATCAAGCTCGCCATGCTGGCCGTGCTGATCCTGACCCTGTTCATCCTGGGCGGCGCCGGATTGTCGCTTGTGCTGCCAAACGGCGTTTCGTCCCTGAGCGCGTCCGGACCGCATGGCCTGTCGGAAATGCTCTATGCCTGGACGTCTGCCACGGAAAACAACGGCAGCGCCATGGCCGGGCTCACCGCGGACACGCGCCTGCTCGATTACGGCCTTGGCTTCGCCATGATCTTCGGCCGCTTCGCCTTCATGGTGCCTGTCCTGGCCATCGCCGGATCACTGGCCGCCAAGCCAAAGCTGCCGCCCAGTGCAGGCACGTTCCCGACCACCGGTCCGCTCTTCGTGGGCCTGCTGATCGGCGTGATCATCATTCTGGGTGGGTTGCAATTCATGCCGGCGGATGCGCTGGGGCCGATGGCGGATCATTTCGCCATGATGGCTGGGAAAACGTACTAAGGAAGCACTTCTTTTTTGAAAAAAAGAAGCAAAAAACTTTTGTCCATTTAGACCCGACGCCTGCAATGTGTCGGGTCCAACAGAGAAAAGTTTTTTGGTTCTTTTTTTCAAAAAAGAACTCTTCCCTTCCTTCTTTGGGGACTTCACATGGCCACCGCAAAAGCCGACACCATCGCCCTCTTCGACCGCACCATCATCCTGCGCGCCATCGGCGACAGCTTCGGCAAGCTCAACCCGATCCAGCTCATGCGCAACCCGGTGATCTTCGTCACCGAAGTCGTCGCAGCCCTGACCACCTTCATCGGCATCGAAGCACTCATCAACCACACGCCCGCCGCTTTCGCCATCGCGGTCGCGTTCTGGCTGTGGCTGACCGTGCTCTTCGCCACCTTCGCCGAAGCCGTCGCCGAAGGCCGCGGCCGCGCGCGGGCGGAAAGCCTGCGCCGCGCCCGCACGGACACCATGGCCAAGCTCCTGCTCAACCCGAAAGACCGCGCGCTGTACAAGCCGAAATCGGCTAGCGAACTCCGCAGCGGCGACTTGGTGCTGGTGGAAACCAACGACCTGATCCCGTCGGACGGTGAAATCGTCGAAGGCATCGCCAGCGTCAATGAAAGTGCCATCACCGGTGAATCCGCCCCGGTCATCCGCGAAAGCGGCGGCGATCGTTCC
>CAZZYR010000242.1:0-4611 GCA_964658235.1 uncultured Acetobacteraceae bacterium
AAGGCCTTCTTTTTTGAAAAAAAGAAGCAAAAAACTTTTGTCAGTGCTGACGCGGACCTATCCGGAAGCGCGCGCCAAGTCGCAAAAGTCTTTTGGTTCTTTTTTTCAAAAAAGAACGCTTGCCTTACGGCATCGCATTCTTCAGCCGGCTTTCAATCCGCGCCTGCTCATCCGGCTCCGGCTTCAGCACCAGCGCGCGGCGCCACTGATCCTCCGCCTCCACATGGCGCCCGGCGTTCCAATAGGCGTCGCCCAGATGCCCGGTGATGCTGGGATCCTCCGGCTCCAGCTCCGCCGCCTTTTCCAACAGGCGCAGCGCTTCCTTCGTGTCGCCCTGGCGCAGGGCCACCCAGCCGAGGCTGTCCACGATCGCGCCGTCGTTCGGCCGGGCGTGCAGCGCCTTCTCGATCATCTCCCGCGCGGCCGGCAGGTCCTGGTTGCGGTCCGCCATTGCGTAGCCGAGGAAATTCAGGACGAAGGGCTGATCCGGCGAGAGCTCCAGCGCGCGGTTCATGTCCGCCTGCGCGCGCGGCCACGCATGCGCCCGCTCCAGTGCCGCGCCACGCGCGTAGAACAGCGTCCAATCCGCGGGCTGGGGGTGGCGGAGCAGGGCGATGGCGCGGTCATAGGCGTCGATCGCCTCGGGGAAACGCTTGGCGTCGGCCAGCATGTCGCCCAGCTGAGTCAGCGGTTCCGGCCGGGACGGATAGGCATCCACCAGGCCGTGCAACAGATGCAGCGCGTCCTCCGTCCGGCTGGCCCGGCCGTACAGGGCAGCGAGGCGGAGCTGCACCACGGGGGAGAGCGGGTCCGTGGCGGGAATCTTCTCCAGTTCAGCTGCGGCCAGCGCGAACTGGCGGTGGCCGCCGGCTATTTCAGAGGCCAGCAAATGGGCGTCCGTCATGGCCGGCTCGGCGGCCAGCGCCACCTGCACCAGCAGTTCGTCCACGTCGTGATTGTTCTGGCCGGCCGCCGCGGCGGCCACCTGCACGAGGACCTGGGCCAAAGCGTGCAGAGGGGTGGGCGGATGGGGCTGGTCGAGGGCTGCCAGAAGGCGCGGCTCGGCGATGGCGAGCTCCGGGGAGGCCTGCACGGCGGCGTGGATGGTCGCCTTTGCGGCCGTCATGTCGCCGCTGCGTGCCTGCCAGCTGGCCTGAAGGCGGGCGAATTGCAGGCTGGGCTGGGTCTGCGCGCGGGCCAGATCCGCGTATAAGCGCTGCGCTAGCCCGTCGCGATGGGCGGCATCGGCCAGCAGGGCGGCATGCAGAAGTCCTATGCCGCCCAGCCTGGTGTTGGCCAAAGCCGGTTGCAACGTGTCCATCGCGCGGTCCGAAAAGCCCTGGGCCTGCTGCGCCCAGGCCAGCAGCAGCGGCCGGATGGCATCCGTCAGCGCCTGGTGCGGCAGTTCGGCGAACCCCAGTTCAGCGGCCTGCCAGTTGCCATCCCGCGCGGCGCGGGTGGCCAGCAGGAGCTGCGCCAGCGGATTGGCGGGCAACGCGCGGGCAAAATCGGCGGCCTTGTCCTGCCCCGCCAGCAAGGCGAGCACGAAGGCATCCTCCCGCAGTTCCGGACTGGTCGGGTCGCCGGCGAGCGCCAGCGCCATGCTGTTCGCCGCGCGCGTCGGGTCGCCCTGCTGCGCGGCGAACTGGGAGACGAGGAAGTCCGCCGGGCGCGCGGCCCGCGCGGCGGGCGCCAGCAGAAGGGCGGCGGCGATGGCTTTTGCGAGTTGGTTCATGGCGGCGAGAGTAGAGGCCTTCCTTTTTTAAAAAAAGCAGCAAAAGCTGTGCCGATGGCGGGGCCTCCAGGGGCTGAACGCCGCGGCGGCCCGCGTGCTAGTGCTGCGCCATGGAAACCACGCCCCCTATCCCCCGTGCAATTCTCGTCGGCATCCAGATGGATGGCGTCAGCGACACCGCGCACGCGGCGAGCCTGCAGGAATTGGGGCGGCTAGTACATACGCTGGGTTACCAGGTGGTCGGCTCCGTGTCGCAGAAGCGGGACGGGATCGGCGGGCTGACGGTGCTGGGCAGCGGCAAGCTGGCGGAACTGGCGGCCCTGACGGGCGGCGCCGGCGTCGTCTCCGCCTGGAAGGCTCCGCAAAAATCCAAGGCCCGCGCGCGCTTCGAGGCGGAAGCTTCGTCAGTGACCGAACCGTCCGTGGAGGACGAGGCGCCGGCAGACGAGGACCGGGCAGGCCGGCCGGAATTCGTCATCGTCGATCACGAGATCTCGCCCAGCCAGGCACGCAATCTGGAAAATGCCACGGGTGCGCAGGTGCTGGACCGGACCGGCGTGATCGTGGAGATTTTCCATCGGCATGCGCGCAGCAGGGCGGCGAAGCTGCAGGTGGAGATGGCGCGGCTGAAATACGTCGCACCCCGCTTGCGGGAATCCGCCACCGGCGGCGGCCGCCAGCGCGGCGTCGGTGCCGGCGAGACCAACCTCGATCTCGATCGCCGCAACATCCGCGACCGTCTGGCGGAAATCAAGGAACAGCTTGAGCACGTGCAGCGCGACAATGATCAGCGCAGGGCGGCGCGGCACGACCAGTTGCGCGTGGCGCTAGTGGGCTACACGAACGCCGGCAAATCGTCGCTGATGCGCGCGCTGACCGGCAGCGAGGTGCTGGTGGCGGACCAGCTGTTCGCAACGCTGGACACCACCGTGCGCGCGCTGAAGCCGGAGACGAAGCCCCGCATCCTGATTTCCGACACTGTCGGTTTCATCAAGCAGCTGCCGCACGACCTGGTCGCCAGCTTCCGCTCCACGCTGGACGAAGCGCTCGAGGCATCGCTGCTGCTGTTCGTGGTGGATGCGTCGGACCCGACCTATGAGGCGCAGCTCGAGGTGAGCCGCACCGTGCTGCACGACATCGGCGCGGATGCGGTGCCCGCGCGGCTGGTGCTGAACAAGATGGATCGCGTGAGCCCCGAGGATCGCGCCGCGCTGCTCGAAAAGCATCCTGACGCGATCATGCTGTCTGCCCAATCACCGGACGACGTGGCGGCGTTGCGCGAGACGATCATCGCGTATTTTGAAACAAAAATGGTCGAGGGGCGGATTGTGCTGCCGTATGCCAAGCAGGGGCTGCTGGGAGATATTTACGAGAATGCGCGGGTGCTGTCGGAGGATTATGACGAGACAGGACGCATCCTGGAGGTGCGGGGGTTGCCGGGGGCGATTGCACGGTTGCAGACGGTGATTTCGGCTGGATGAAGGCAAAGCCAGCTTTCTTGCCAGGAAAGCCAAGCAAGATTCACCACGAAGGCACGAAGAAAGGCGACGACACGAAGGGCACGAAGAAGGACAGGGAGGCAAAAAAGACAGCATCACGCAGGTCGCGACGCGGTCGGATGATACGCGGAGAGCGGCACTGGTAAAATCTGCCCGTGTCCTGCCTTTTACCTTCGCGCCCTTCGTGGCTTTTTTCTTCTTCGTGCCTTCGTGGTGAATCTTGCTTTCTTGCTTGTTCTCGATGTCCAGCAGAGGCCGTCGGATGATTCGATCCTACGCTCTCTCAATCTCACTCCCATGCCGCTCAACCCCCGCCGCCGTCGGCTCATACCGCCCATCGCCGCGCAGCCGCGCAAACCCGTCCTCCGCCAGGCGGGCCAGGCAGGGGCCGTCCTTCAGCCCGTCCGGACGGCCGCCATCGCCCGCCAGGATCAGGCGATGCAGCGCGGAGCGGCAACAGGTTTCCAGGTAGGGCTCATTCCACATAGCCGCAAAGTCATGCCTCGATGCCGCGGGTGCAAGGCTTGATGCGGCGCAGCGCAGGCGGCAGGAGTGCACTCCAGCATGACCCGCGCCCAGATCGCCTCCCTGCTGACCCCAGCCTTGCGGCTGATGGATGCCGAACGCGCCCATCGCCTGGCGCTGCGTGGCTTGGCATTTGGTCTGGCCGGCGAAGCGCGCGAGCCGGATGACCGCGCGCTGGAAATCCGCGCCATGGGCCTGGTGTTCGCCAACCCGATCGGGCTGGCAGCCGGGTTCGACAAGAACGCCGTGGCCATCGTGCCGCTGCTGCGGCTGGGCTTCGGCTGCGTGGAAGCTGGGACCGTGACGCCGCTGCCGCAGGCTGGCAACCCGGCGCCCCGCCTGTTCCGGCTGCCGCAGCACCGGGCTGTGATCAACCGGCTGGGGTTCAACAACGACGGGCTGGAGGCGTATCTGGCGCAGTTGCACGCCTTGCCGCCGCGTCCTGGCCGGTTCGGCGCGAATGTGGGGATCAACAAGGAAGGGGCGGATCCGGAGCGCGACTACCCGGCGCTGGTGGCCGCCGTCACGCCGTTTGCGGACTACGTCACCATCAACATCTCGTCGCCGAACACGCCGGGCCTGCGGGATTTGCAGGGCGAGGTGAGGTTGCGCGGCATCCTGCAGGCGGTGGCCGAGGCGGTGCCTGTGCGGCCGCCCGTGCTGGTGAAGGTGGCGCCGGATTTGAGCGAGGACGGGCTGGCGGCTGTGGTGGAGGTGTGCGTGGCATGCGGCGCCGCGGGGTTGATCATGGGCAACACCACCATCTCCCGGCCGGCGGGCATGGGCGGTGTCAATGCCCAGCAATCGGGCGGCCTGTCCCCCGCCCCGCCACCGACCGTGCCGGATATGCGT
>CAZZYR010000243.1:0-4604 GCA_964658235.1 uncultured Acetobacteraceae bacterium
GCTGACCTTGCGCGCCACGCTGGCCAGCGGGGCGGCCCTGCCATCCTGGCTGGCCTTCACCAACGGCGTGTTCATCGGCACGGCGCCCACCACGCCGCAAACGCTGAGCCTGCGGGTGATCGCGACGGATACCAGCAACCTGTCCGCCAGCGAGATATTCTCGGCCACCATCGCCGCCGCCAGCCACGGCATTGCCGCCGAGCCCGCGTGGTTCGGTCATGCGGGGCCGGGTGCGTTTCTTGAACCGGACCATTGGGCTGTCCTGCCTGGCTTGCATCACGCGTAACCATCACAACCTTGCGTTTGCGCGCGTTTTTGCCCTTAAAGGCCCCAATTCCCCGGAGCCTCCGTACAATGCCCGACACAAACGTCATCCAGGACGACTTCAAGGTCGCCGACATCTCGCTGGCCGCCTGGGGCCGCAAGGAAATTTCCATGGCCGAGGACGAGATGCCCGGCCTGATGGCGTTGCGCGCCGAATATGGCGCGTCCAAGCCGCTGGCCGGCGCCCGCATCGCCGGCTGCCTGCACATGACGATCCAGACCGCCGTGCTGATCGAGACGCTGACCGCGCTGGGCGCCACCGTGCGCTGGTCCTCCTGCAACATCTTCTCGACGCAGGATCACGCCGCCGCCGCCGTAGCGGCCGCCGGCATTCCGGTGTTTGCCTGGAAGGGCCTGTCCGAGGAAGACTTCAACTGGTGCATCGACATGACGGTGAAGGGGCCGAACGGCTGGACCCCGAACATGATCCTGGATGACGGCGGCGACCTGACGCTGCTGATGCATAACTCCTATCCGGAGATGCTGGCCGATGTGCGCGGCATTTCCGAGGAGACCACCACCGGCGTCCACCGCCTGTGGGAGATGGTCAAGGCCGGCAAGCTTCTGACGCCGGCGATCAACGTCAATGACAGCGTGACGAAATCCAAGTTCGACAACCTCTACGGCTGCCGGGAGAGCCTGGTGGACGGCATCCGCCGGGGCACGGACGTGATGATGGCCGGCAAGATTGCCGTAGTGGCCGGCTTCGGCGACGTGGGCAAGGGCTCGGCCGCGTCCCTGCGCAACGCGGGCTGCCGCGTTGTGGTGACGGAAGTGGATCCGATCTGCGCGCTGCAGGCGGCCATGGAAGGCTATGAGGTGGATACGATGGATGATGCCGCGCCGCGCGGCGACATCTTCGTGACCGCGACGGGCAACATCGACGTGATCACCGCGGACCACATGCGCGCCATGAAACATCGCGCCATCGTCTGCAACATTGGCCATTTCGATAGCGAAATCCAGATCGAAGCGCTGCGCAACTACACATGGGAGAACGTGAAGCCGCAGGTGGACGAGGTGGTGTTCCCCGATGGCAAGCGGTTGATCGTGCTGTCGGAAGGCCGCCTGGTGAATTTGGGCAACGCGACGGGCCACCCGAGCTTTGTGATGTCCGCGAGCTTCACCAACCAGGTTCTGGCGCAGTTGGAGCTTTGGCAGGCCAAGCCTGGGCAGTATGAGAAGAACAAGGTCTATACGCTGCCGAAGCATCTGGACGAGAAGGTGGCGGCGCTGCATTTGGCGAAGGTTGGCGCCAAGCTGACGAAGCTTTCTACCAAGCAGGCAGAGTATCTGGATCTGCCTGGGACGAATGGGCCGTTCAAGCACGAGCTGTATCGGTACTAAGGAAGGAAGCAGTTCTTTTTTGAAAAAAGAACCAAAAAACTTTTAACTATTGAGTGCGCGAAGCAGTGATAAAAGTTTTTTGCTTCTTTTTTTCAAAAAGGAAGGCCTTGCCTTCCCTAATTACCAGGCACAACCTTCCACCATTGCAAGAATGTCGGCTCCGACGGCGTGCCAGCGACGTTGACGTAGGCGCTCAGATTGGAAATGTCCGTGCTGGTCAGGTGCGAGGAAAAAATCGGCATCCCGGATCCGGCAAAGGCGCCGCCGACGGCGGCGGGCACGATGAAGCCGAGCCCCTGCACCCTTTGCGCGATGCCGCCCGCGGCGTGCATGCCGTGGCAGCTATAGCAGTTCAGTTTCAGCCATAGCCGCCGGCCCTCGAACGCTGGCGTCCCGGCACTTGCCGCGGCTGGCGCTGCGCCCGCTGCGGCCGCACGCCCGGAGACGGCGGGCGCAACCGCGCCTGCAAACAAGATCGCAAGGGCCATTTCGCGCAGCGATTTCAGCACGGCATCCTCCCGTGGGTCTGGATTATCCTGCAACGCGTCATGGCAGTTTGAACACATGCAGTGCGCCGCTGGTGCCTGTGCCGCTGGACGCGCCGCCGCCGGCCGTTCCTGGCTCTGATGGGCAGGCGCCGCCGGCAAAGCCGCCCGGCAGCCAGCCGACGCCTGAATAGACGGCGATGCGCTGCTTGCCGTCGGGGCCTTTGTAGCTGATCGGATCAGAAACAACGCCGCAATCCAGCACGGTATCGAACAGCAGCGCACCGGTCCTGGCGTTGCGCGCCTTGAAGTGTCCATCGAGCGTGCCGTAGAACACCAGCCCGCCGGCGGTGGCCAGTGTGCCGGCATAGACGGGCAGCGCCTCCGCCGCCTGCCAGGCGGGCTTGCCGGTGACCGCGTTCCACGCCACCAGCGCGCCCAGATTGCCGCCTGTTCCCGGCCCGATGCTGATGTCCGCGGCGATGAAGGGGGCGCCCTTTATGTAGACCGCCTTGAGCGGTTCGATCCCGGTGCAGAGATTGTTCGTGGGCACGTAGAACAGGCCTGTGGCCGGCGAGAAGGAGGCCGGGACGAACTCCTTGCCGCCCAGCGGGGTGGGGCAGATGCCGGCAGTGGGCTGGCCGGTATGCGGCAGCTTGCCGGCGGCCACCGCGGGCGCGCCGCTGACCAGGTTTACGCCCGTGGCCCACGTGACGGGCACGAAAGGCTCGGCCTTGAGCACCTGTCCGGTGGTGCGGTCCATGGTGTAGGCGAAGCCGTTCTTGTCGAAATGCACCAGCAGCCTGCGCGGCGCGCCGGCGAAATCCTGATCCACCAGGATGCTTTCGTTGGTGGCATCGAAGTCCCATCCGTCATGCGGCGTGGTCTGGTAGGCCCACACGGCCTGGCCGGTTTGCGGCTTGCGGGCGAAGATGGTGGCACCCCATTTGTCCGCGCCGGGGCGGAGATCCGCGTTCCAGATGCCGGGATTGCTGGTGCCGTAGAACAGTAGGTCCGTCTCGGGATCATAAGTGATCCAAGACCACACGGTGCCGCCGCCGTGTTGCCACATATCGGTGCCGCCCCAGCTGGTGGTGCCGAGGTCGGTGCCCTGGTCCTTCGCGTAGAACGGCTTGAATCCGGCGCCGATCCGCACGTCGGCATCCGGGCCGGTGGAGAAGGCGCGCCACTTCTGCGCGCCGGTGGCCAGGCTCAGTCCCGTCACCCAGCCGCGCACGCCGAACTCGCCGCCGGCATTGCCAACGATCACCACGCCGTCCGCCACGATGGGCGCGCCGGTGAGCGTGGCCCCAGCGGTGGGATCTGCGAGTTGGGTGGACCAGAGCTGCGCGCCGGTGGCGGCGTCCAACGCGATCGTCTTGCCGTCCAGCGTGTTGAACACGATCTTGCCGGCGCTGTAGCTGGCGCCGCGGTTGACCACGTCGCAGCAGCCCTTAGCGGTGGCCACGCCGTTGCTGGGGGGCGTGAAGGTCCAGAGCGTTCGTCCGGGATGGGCAAGGTCCAGCGCGGTGAGCGTGTGCGGAAACGGCGTGAGCACATACATTACGCCGCCCACCACCAGCGGCTGGCCTTCCTGGCTGCCGGCGTGGTTGGTGGCGAAGGTGAAATCGGGGACCAGCGTCGCGACATTGGCCGGCGTGATCTGGAAGAGCTGGCTGTAGCGGGTGCCTTGGGCGTCGCCGCCTGGCGACTCCCAGCCGGCGCCGGTGCCCACCGACGCGTCCTGCGTGCCTGCCGCACCCAGGACGATTGCCGCCGCCATAGTGGCGGCGCGCCGTGCTGGCCGGTGCCAAGCTGTCATGACGTTCGCCCCCTCGTTTCGGTCAGGCATCCACGTCAGTTACTAGCCGGAATTGTCTGAGATTTCCATTCCTTTTTCGTATCATTCGAAAAGAAGTCTCAGGAAGGCAAGGCCTTCTTTTTTGAAAAAATAAAACAAAAGACTTTTGTCAGTGCTGCGCTGACTCAATGGACAAAAGTTTTTTGGTTCATTTTTTCAAAAAAGAACTCCTTTCTTCAGATCACCCCAAACGATGCAGGGCGCACAGCTTGTTGCCGTCCGGATCGCGCAGGTAGGCCAGATACAGCTTGCCCATGCCGCTCTCCCGCACGCCCGGCGGATCCTCGACGGCGGTGCCGCCATGCGCCACGCCGGCCGCGTGCCACTTGTTGGCCTGCTCGGGCTCCATCGCGATCCCGATCGTACAGCCGTTGCCGGCCGTGGCCGGTTCGCCGTTGATCGGCTTGGTCACGATGTAGATGCCGCCGCCATGCATATAGACCAGGCGGCCCTTTTCGTCCGTGATGCCGGGCTTGGCGCCCAGGGCGCCAAATGTCGCATCGTAGAATGTCTTGGACCGGGCAAGATCGTTGCTGCCCACCATCATATGACTATACACGCGGTCTCTCCTTGGTGTTGTTTTCGCC
>CAZZYR010000244.1:0-4568 GCA_964658235.1 uncultured Acetobacteraceae bacterium
AACACCCTGGTCGCCGCCACCCTTGCCGAGGAAGCCCCCATCGCCGCCGCCGCATCCGCACTGGCCACGCTGGACGCGCTGCAATCCTGCGCCTGCCTCGCCGAAGGCGGGGACTGGTGCCGCCCAGAGCTTTCGGACACGGACGCCTTCTGCATCACAGCCGGCCGCCATCCCGTGGTCCAGGCCGCCATCGCCGGCACCGGCGCCTTCGTGCCCAACGATGCGGACCTCTCGCCGGACCGCCGCCTGCTGCTGCTCACCGGCCCCAACATGGCCGGCAAATCCACCTATCTCCGGCAAAACGCGCTCATCGCCATCCTCGCCCAGGCCGGCCTCCCGGTCCCCGCCACCTCGGCGCAAATCGGCATCGTGGACCGCTTGTTCAGCCGCGTGGGCGCCGCGGACGAACTGGCGCGCGGCCGCTCCACCTTCATGGTGGAGATGATCGAAACCGCCGCCATCCTGCACCAGGCCGGCCCACGCAGCCTGGTGATCGTGGACGAAATCGGCCGCGGCACCGCAACACTGGACGGCCTTGCCATCGCCTGGGCGGTGCTGGAGGCGCTGCACTCGCAAATCCGCTGCCGCACCATCTTCGCCACCCACTTCCACGAACTCGCGCGCCTGACGGAAACGCTGCCCCGCCTGCGCCCCCACCGCATGCGCGTGCGGGACTGGCGCGGCGACGTCGTGTTCCTGCACGAAATCGAGGAGGGCGCCGCCGGCCGCAGCTGGGGCGTCCACGTCGCCCGCCTGGCAGGCGTCCCGGCCGCCGTCGTGGCCCGTGCTGGCCAGCTCCTGGCCGCCCTGGAGCGCAAACGCGCGCCGGTGATTGCTGACCTGCCGCTGTTCGCCGCCCTGCCGGAGCCGCCGCGGGACAAGCTGCGGGACCGCCTTGCCGCCGCTGACCCGGACCATCTGTCCGCGCGGGACGCGCTGGCGCTGATCTACGAGCTTAAAGCACTAGCTGACTGCGACCCTGGCATGCCCAACCCTGGCACGAATGACACAGCGGACAGCCCCGCGTAACGGGATCGAAAGCCGGGGTGTTGCAGGCTCGCCACTACAGCTACGTTGGCCTGAATGCCCCACACCCCTTTCCCGAATGCGCCAGAAGACGTCTCCGCCGTGCTTTCCCAGGCCCTGGCGGAGCTTGGCGGGGGCGCCAACGGCGCGCGTCCGCCGCGCGATGCCGTGCTGGCCGCGTTCCGCCGCCATCTCGCCCGCATCCAGCAGCATGTCCGCGATGAGTTCGAAACCTACCGCATGGCAGGCGTGGAAGCGGCGCAGCGCCTCTCCGCGCTCACGGACGGCGCGGTGCGCGTGCTTTTCGCCCATGCCGCGGCGGAAATCGGCAACGGCGCGCCCTTGCAGGACAGGGTGGCGGTCACCGCCACGGGCGGCTACGGCCGCTCCATGCTGGCGCCGTTCAGCGACATAGACCTGCTGTTCCTGACTCCGGACGAGCCCGCGGCCGCCACGCTGCAGGCGGTGGAATACATGCTGTATTTCATGTGGGATCTGGGCCTCAAGGTTGGCCACGCCACCCGGTCCGTGGCGCAATGCATGGCGGACGCGGAAAGCGACCTCACCATCCGCACGTCGCTGCTGGATGCGCGCCTGCTGACCGGCGACGCGGATTTGTTCGAGGAATTCCGAACAACCTTCGCCAGCGCTGGCGAGGCCTCGGGTGCGGCATCTTTTGTCGCGGGCAAGCAGGCCGAGCGCGTGGCCCGCCATCGCCGCTTCGGGGAAAGCGCGTTTCTTGTAGAGCCCAACATCAAGGAAGGCCGGGGCGGCCTGCGTGACCTGCAGACGCAATACTGGATGGTGCGCGCGGCCTATGGTCAGTTCACGCCGAACGAACTGGTGCACGGCAAGATTGGTTTGCTGGAGCCGCAGGAGCTGCGCCGCATGCGGCGGTCCTGGGACTTCCTGTGGACCGTGCGCTTCCACATGCATTACATCAGCGGCCGCGCGGAAGACCGGTTGACCTTCGATCTGCAGCCGGTGGTCGGCGCCCGCATGGGTTACACCCGTCACGGCGTGCAGGACGGCGTGGAACGCTTCATGCGGCACTATTTCCTCACCGCGCGGGATGTCACGCGCCTGACGCTGGTTCTGGAACCTGTTGTGGTGCGCTATGCCCAAGGCGAACCTGCGATCCAGGTTGAAACAGACCGCGCGCTGCTGGACGCCGGTTATGTGCTGGCTGATGGGCAGATCATGCCGGGGCGGCCGGATGATTTCGCCGTGGAGCCGGTGCGCATGCTGCGCATGCTGCGTCTGGCGCGGCAGCGCCGGCTGTCGCTGCATCCGCTGGCCATACGTGCGCTGATCCGCCACGAGCGCCGCGCTGTGGAACTCCGCGGAAACGCTGAAGCCGGCGAGATCTTCCTCGATCTGCTCTGCGGCCAGAACCCGGACGGAAAGCCGGATGGCGCGCGCTGGCTATCCATCCTCAACGAGACCGGGATCATCGGCCGCATGCTGCCGGACTGGGCCCGCGTGGTGGGCCAGATGCAGTTCGACACCTATCACATCTTCACGGTGGACGAACACACGATCGAGGCCGTGCGCATCCTCAACAGCCTCGAACGCGGCAAGCTGACGGACGTGGCGCCCGTGGCCAGCGGCATCATCGAGGATCTGCAATCCCGCCGCGCGCTGTACATGGCGATGCTGCTGCATGACATCGCCAAAGGCCGCGGCGGCGACCATTCCATCCTGGGCGCGGACATCGCCACGCAGGTGGGCCCACAATTCGGCCTGACGGTCGAAGAGACCGAGACGGTCTCCTGGCTGGTGCTGCACCATCTGTTGCTGAGCCAGACGGCGTTCAAGCGCGATATCGATGACCCGAAAACCATTTTCGACATTGCCGAGGCGATCCAGTCACCCGAACGCCTGAAGCTTCTCCTGGTGCTGACGGTGGCGGACATGCGTGCTGTTTCCAGCAAGGTCTGGAACGGCTGGAAAGCGACGCTGCTGCGGGAGCTGTATGCGCGCGTGGCCGAGGTGTTGGCAGGCGGCCTGTCCACCACGGAGCGGGATGTGCGCGTCAAGCGCGCACGCGCCGCAGCGGATGAAATCCTTGTTGCCGCCGGCTGGAACGACGCGGACCGGGCCTTCTTCGCCGGGCTGGGATATCCCGGCTACTGGCTGAGCTTCGATCCGGACACCCATGTGCGCCACGCCCGCATGGTGCGCGATGCAGAGGCACGCGGCGCACCACTGACGGTGGTGACCGAGCCGAGCCACGCCAGGGCGGTGACGGAAATCACCGTCTATGCAACGGATCATCCAGGCCTGTTCAGCAGGATTGCCGGGGCACTTGCGGTGGCCGGTGCCTCCATCGTGGACGCGCGCATCCATACTATGACGAACGGCAGCGCGCTGGACACGTTCTGGGTGCAGGACGCCGCCGGCGGCGCATTCGATCAGCCGCATCGCATCGCCAAATTATCCGTTCTGGTGGAGCAAGCTCTCAGCGGACATCTCCGCCTGGACAGCGAGATTCCGAAACTGGGCGAGGCCTTGATCGGCCGGCGCATGCGCGCCATCCATGTGCCGCCACGCGTTGTGGTGGATAACCGCGCCTCCAACAATTACACGGTGGTGGAGGTGAATGGGCGGGACCGTCCCGGCCTGCTGCACGATGTCACGTCCGCGATCAGCCAGCAGGGCCTGCAAATCGGGTCCGCGCATGTGACCACATACGGGGTGCGCGCGGTGGACGTGTTTTATGTGAAGGACGTGTTCGGGCTGAAGATCGAGAACGAACGCAAGCTGGCGGGACTGCGCGATGCGCTGCTGGCGGCGCTTGGCGCGGAGGCGGTGCCGCAGCAGGAGCCGATGCGGCCGACGCGGCGGAATTCGGAGGAAATACTGTTTTAGGCAAGGCCTTCTTTTTGAAAAAAGAACTTCTTACTCCTTCCTGTTCTGATACATCAGCCGAAACGCCCCCCAATGCCGCCCGCCAACCTTAATTGGCGCGTCCGCCTCCTTGATCATCATGCGCTCCCCGCCACCCATATCCCGTTCATAGCTCTGCAAGAGATGCGCGCGGGTGCTGCGGCCGGCGGCTAGCCCGGTGCGGTCATCGAACAGGCGGCGGTTGCGGCAATGCCGCGCGTTATGGGCGGTATCACCGGGAATCTGAACCTGTGAGACGCGGCTGTTATGGGTGGGCGCGTAGCCGCCGCGATCAACCACGAAGGCACCCACCACGCCTGGATCGAAATCCAGCAGCCCGTCCAGGATGGGCTGCACCAGCCTGTCCGCCATTGGCGTGAAAGCGGTGGTGTATTGCGCAGGATCGGTGTTCGGCACTGGAACATAGGCCGTGTCGAACAAGGCGGCCTGCGTCAGCGTCCCAGCCTGGATGGCGGCGTCGAGGCTGGCGGAGACGCGGGCGGCGGCGGCAATGGCAGCCGCGGTGAAGCGGGCATCATCCACCCGAATCCGGCTGACGAACGGCAGCAGCGCGTCCTGCGTGGCGCGGGCGGGCGACATGGCGAGCAGAAGCCGGCCATTGCTGTTGGCATTGACGGTGGCGGCGCCGAGGT
>CAZZYR010000245.1:0-4565 GCA_964658235.1 uncultured Acetobacteraceae bacterium
GGATATCCTCCTGCTCGCTGGCCAGCCCATGCGTGCCCATCAGGCCATCCGCGCCGATATCAACGCCGGCCAGGTCAACCCGGCCGGCGAACAGCGTGCACAATTCGTCGCAGCCGCCGGGCGTCAGCAGGAAGTCGCCGATTCGCTCCATGGCGCCCAGCTCCAGCCCCATCTCTTCCACCGCCTCGCGCCGGATCGTCGCCTCGGGCGTATCGTCCCCGTCCACCAGTCCCGCGGCCAGCTCCGTCATCACCGGCGGCAGGCCGGCGGCAAAGGCGGGTAGCCGGAATTGCTCGATCACCACAACCAAGTCGCGCACGGGATCATAGGGGAGCACGGCGGCCGCCCGGCCGCGCCGCAACAGCTCCCAGCGCCGCACGCCGGACATGGCGCCATCGAAGCGGCGCTGCCGGAAACCCACGACCTGCAGGGCAAACCGTCCCTGCCACACCGTCTCCTCCGACTCGATCACCACATCCGGTGTGGAGGCCAAGACAGGCCGGGTGCGCAGCGGACCACTCATTCCGCCGCTCCTACAGCAAGTGGCCGCAGCGGGGCAGGGGGCCCCGGCTCGGCTGTCCGCTGACGCCGCGGTGGGCCTTACTTCGCTGCGGAGATCAATTCCCGCAGCTGCTGCGCGCCCGCGGTGCCCTTGGTCGCATCGCGCCACATCGCCTCGGCCACGCGCTGATGCGCCGCCACGGCTTCCTCGGCGCCGGTGATCATCGCCACGCCGGCCTGCAGATGCGGGATGCAGTCCGAGCGGAACGGGTTGATTGCCAGCATCGCGCGGTCCCTGGACCGCAGGATCTGGAACTGTCCGGACGGCTCTCCGCCGGACAGCAGGCCGAATTGCAGGCCCATCGGCTCGGCTTCCATCAGATTGGCGATGTTCTCCATCTCGGTCCGCGCCACCGCCCGCGCCCGGTGCCGCAGCGCCTCGGATTTCGCCATCCCCTGTCCCACGCCCTGCAACAGGAACCGGCTGATCGCCGCGGTGGACAGCATGGCGATGATGCTCGGCCGCCGCATCCGATACATGCGCTTGCGCTCAGCCAGGATGCCCATCACCTGCTCGGCCGTCGCGCGCGCCGCCGCCCGCTCGCTCCCGAGATCGGCGGAGGCTTCCGTGAACAGGTCGCCCTCGATCGAATCCAGTTCGTCCGAGGACGTCAGGTAGGTCAGCGGAAAGCTCACCTGCAGGATCTGGTCCGCCGTCTCCTCAACCTGGCGCAGCCGCTCGAAGAACCCGATCGGCCGGTTGTAATACTCGACCCCGATGCCCAGAAGCGACAAAGGGGAGATCTTGAGCAGTTCCGCCAACCGGTTGACGGTGTCCAGCTTGATCACCTCGCCCTTTTCATAGCGATAAAGCGCCGCTCGTGACACGCCCAGGCGGGCGGCGATCTCCTCCGCGCGCAGGCCGGACTCCAGCCGATAGGCCCGCAATTGCTGTCCGATTTCGGTAAAACGCATCGCCTGCCTAACCTTTATTCGTGCAACCAGGCGTTCTTGCCCAGAAGCGGCGTTTGCGCGAAAGTGCCGACTATTGGCGGAATCGCGGTCTCATAGGGTCGTCGATGACGCTGGCATCGAGCGTTATCCCATAAGAAGCGATTATGCTCTAATTTCTATACACAATCCAGCTTTTGTTTTCTGGTCGCACGCGCTGTAAATCACCGCTTCGCGCCCATGGCCGTGCCTGCCACGCGCAGGCGGAGACCCGATGATCGCCGAAAAACTCCTGATGTCGCTTCTGATCGGCGGGATCGCGCTGGGATGCGGCCTGGTCCTCTATCCCTTCCTGTCCGCGATGCTCTGGGCAGCCATCCTGGTCTACACGACCTGGCCGGTGTTCGCCTGGATCCGGGCCCGACTCGGCCTGCCACGCGCCGTGGTTGCGCTGGCCATGGTCGTGCTGTCCGCCCTCGTCATTGTCCTGCCGCTGGCTCTGGCCGTGCCCGGCGGCGCTGCGGACGTTACCGCGCTGCGCGGCTCGCTGGAGGCCTGGCTGGCTGAGATACCGCCCGCGCCGCATTGGCTCTACGCCATTCCGCTGGCTGGCGGCGCCCTGACGGACACCTGGAACGCCTGGGCCGCGGACCTTTCCAGCATGACCGCGTTCTTCCGCCCCTATCTCGGCACCTTCGCCGAACGCGGCCTGTCGCTTCTGCTGGGCGTGGCCGGCGGATTGCTGCAGTTCATCGTGGCTTTGTTCGTCGCCTTCTTCCTTTGGTATTCCGGGGATGTCATCGGCCCCCGCGTGCAGCTCTTCATCAACCGTATCGCCGGACGGTATGGCCCGCATCTGGTGGCCACCACCTCGCGCGCGGTCCGCGGCACCGTCTATGGCATCCTCGGCACCGCCATCATCCAGGGTTTCCTCACCGCGTTCGGACTCAGCCTCGCCGGCGTGCCCCGCGTCGTGCTGCTCGGCACCGTGGCCGCTTTCCTCGCTGTCCTCCCGATCGGCGCGCCGCTGATCTGGATCCCTGCCGGCCTGTGGCTGCTGGCATCCGACCACACGGCGCGGGGCGTGTTCCTGTTGGCCTACGGCACCATCGTCGTGTCCGGGTCGGACCATGTGATCCGGCCCTATTTCATCGCGCGCGGCGCCAAGATCCCGTTTCTCCTCACCGTGCTGGGCGTGCTCGGGGGCGTTCTCGCGTTCGGCGCGCTTGGCATCTTCCTCGGCCCCGTGCTGCTGGGCGTGGGCTGGATGCTCGTGCTTGAGTTTGCCCGGCCGCTGCCAGCCGGGCTGAACACCATCACCTCGGATCCGGCGCTCGCCAAGCAGTCGGCCGATCCCTTCCTGCCATGACGATCTGAGGCATGCGGGCCAGACGCGGTGGCTATGAGCCAGCTGGGGCAGGGTTTGCCGTCGCGCGTGTGAGTCAGCGGCGGGATCGCGCCTCCCGCGACCCGCGGCAGAACCAGCTCGCCACGCTGGCCTCCGTCACCCTGCACGCCGCCGCGTTGGCGCTCCTGTTGCTGCTCACCCCCGGCGCGCCGCCCGGCGAGGAGGAAACCGCCCCCAGCTTTGCCGTGCAATTCGACACCGGCGCGCCCCAATCCGCCGCAACCCCGCCGACGCCTCCCTCCGAACCACGCGTAAGCCTCGGCGGATCGGATATGCCGCCACCGCCCGAGCCTGACGAGTCCGCCGAGCCGGTGCCACGGCCAATCCCCAGGCCGCGTTACGGCAGCGCGCTCCGCCCGCGTGCCAATTCGAATCCGTTCGCCAACGTCGTTCCATTCGATCTCGGGCCGCGCCAACCGCGCTCGCTGTCCGCGGGCGCGCCCGGCTCGCATAGCCTGGACCTCGCCGCCGGGCCGTCCATCCGCCAAGGCCGGCTGATGGACCCGGTCCAGCACGTCATCGGCTCGCACGGCGCCGGCGACTACGCCGAAGTGTTGCGCGCCTATGTCGAAGCCCACCGCGACTATATCCAATATGCGCTGCGCGGCGCGGAGGAGGGCCAGGCCGTGCTCCAGGTCACCATCACCCGCGACGGCAGCGTCAAAAGCCTGCATTTGATCCGTCCGTCCGGCTCCCAGCTCCTGGACGCCGCCTGGATGGCCTTCTTCCGCGACCACAAGCTGCCGCCGATGAACGATGACATCCCCGGTGAGGAATACACCTTTGACTATGAGCTGGATTATTCGATCATTTACGGGCCGCCGCCGCGGTAAGGTAAAAAGCAAGCAGTCCTTTTTTGAAAAAAAGGACCAAAAAACTTTTCTCCATTAAGTCCGCGAAGCACTGAAAAAAGTTTTTTGCTTCTTTTTTTCAAAAAAGAAGGCCTTGCCTTCTCTCAAACTGCCGTAAGGCGACCACGCCGCCCAAGAGCAGCAATGCAGCCGCAATGAAAAACGGCGCGCCCGGCAAATACACATGGCCGCCCGGCGCAACGAAATGCGCGAAGCTCTCCGTGTACAGCGTAGGCCCGATCATCCCCGCGATCGCCATCAGGCTGCTGTTCACCCCAGCCAACCGGCCCTGCTCAGAACCGCCCACGCGTTGGCTCATCAGGCTGTTCACCGCCGGCGAAATGAAACCCCACAGGGCCAGCACCGGAATTGCCGCCAGGAACACGCCGCCCGTCCGCGCGTGGCCCATCATGGCGAACCCCGCCGCGCCGAACGCCAATCCCACCAGCAGCGCGCGGCGCTCGCCGATCCTGCGCACCACAGGGCCGGTCAGCACGCCGCCCACCAGCGCCGCGGTCACGCCGAATCCCGCCAGCATGTAGCCCACCGATTGCTGATCCCAGTTGTAGCGGTAGGTGGCGTAGAGAACGGAGATCGTCGGCAGCGTGTTCTGCGCCAGCGCCACCAGGAAGGTGATGACCGCCAGGCCCGCGAGCCCGGTGCCGCGCCGGAGCACCCGCAGCGCCCCGAACGGGTTCATCCGGCCGAACGAGAGGGGCGCGCGGCGTTCCGGCGGCAGCGACTCAGGCAGGACGAACAGGCCGAACATCCCGTTGGCCAGGCTCAGCCCCGCCGCCACCCAGAACGGCAACCGCGAATCAACCGCGCCGAGCAGCCCGCCCATGGCGGGCCCG
>CAZZYR010000246.1:0-4540 GCA_964658235.1 uncultured Acetobacteraceae bacterium
ATAGTCGAGGCCGGCGCTGATGCTGTGGGCCTCGGTGATCTGGCCCTCGCTGTCCTGCAGCAGGTAGGTGCGGTTGCCGTGCAGCACGCCGGGGCGGCCGCGCTCGATGCTGGCGGCCTGCTCACCGCTGTCCAGGCCTCTCCCTGCGGCCTCCACGCCGATCAGGCGCACGCCCGGCTCGTCGAGGAACGGGTGGAAGATGCCCATGGCGTTCGAGCCACCACCGACCGACGCGATCACCACGTCGGGCAGGCGGCCTTCAGCCTGCATCATCTGCTCGCGGGCCTCGCGGCCGATGACGCACTGGAAGTCGCGCACCATGGCGGGATACGGGTGGGGGCCGGCCACTGTGCCGAGCAGGAAGTAGGTGTCGGTCACATTGGCCACCCAGTCGCGCATCGCCTCGTTCATCGCGTCCTTCAGCGTGCCGGCGCCGGTGGTGACGGGCACCACCTCGGCGCCCAGCAGCTTCATGCGGAAGACGTTGGGTTTCTGGCGCTCCACATCCACCGCGCCCATATAGATTACGCAGGGCATGCCCATAAGCGCGCAGACGGTGGCGGTGGCCACGCCGTGCTGGCCAGCGCCGGTCTCCGCGATGATGCGGGTCTTGCCCATGCGGCGGGCGAGCAGGATCTGCCCCATGCAGGAATTCACCTTGTGGGCGCCGGTGTGGTTCAGCTCTTCCCGCTTGAAGTAGATCTTCGCGCCGCCGAGCGCCTTCGTCAGCCGCTGCGCGAACCACAGCGGACTGGGGCGGCCCACATAATCCTTCAGGTAGTAATCCAGCTCCTTCTGGAAGCTGGGATCTCGCTTGGTCGCCTCGTAGGCCTCGTCCAGTTCCAGGACCAGCGGCATCAGGGTTTCAGCCACGTAGCGGCCGCCGTAATCGCCGAAGCGGCCGTTGCCGTCCGGTCCGGCGCGCAGCGTGTTGGGGCGGGTGGGGGTGTGATTCACAGGTTTCGGCTCCGGGGACGGGGCGTTGGTGTAGCGCGCCTTGGGTCCGCATGTCAGTGGCTGGCGCGCATGATCGCGCTATAAGTGGCGGCAGGGGCAGCGGGGAAAAGGGCGGATGTTGCGAGCAATGGACGGCCACACCCCGCAAATGGGCCTGGCCGCGGACCGGATTGCCGAAGCCATCGAGGCGCGCGCGGTGTGGATAGATCTGGAATCCGCAACCGAGGCGGAATGCGCGCAGGTGGCGCGCGCCACCGGCCTGCGCGTGCCGGATCGGGCCGAGATCGCCGAGATCGAGAGTTCCAGCCGGCTGGCAACGCAAAATGGCGTGCTGTTTCTCAGCACGCCGATGGTCAGCCGCGGCGCGGACGGCCAGGTTTCCATAGCACCCGTGGGCTTCGTGCTCGCCAAAGACCGCCTGCTGACCATCCGCTTCGCGCCGTCGGCTGTGTTTGACCGGTTTGCCGACGCGTGGCGGTGCGACCATGTCACCGATACCGCCCGCGGCGTGCAGCCTTTCCTAGGCCTGCTGGAAGCGCTGGTGGACCGGCTGGCGGACGTGCTTGAACAAATGGGCACCGAAACCGACGCGCTTTCCGTGGCGCTGTTTTCCGGCGCCGGCACATCCCGCGCTTCGTCGCGCCGGCGGGACGCGTTCCTTCAGGCCACCCTGGCCGATATCGGCGTGCGGGGCGCACGCATCTCCCAATTGCGCGACGGGCTGCTCGGGATTGGCCGCATCGTGGGTTACGTCTCGGAGACCGCCGCGGACTGGCTGGTCCAGGAGGATGCCAGACGCCTCTCCACCCTAGCGCACGACGTGGCATCCCTGAACGATTACGACGCGCAGCTGACGTCCAAAGTGCATTTTCTGCTGGATGCCACACTGGGTTTCATCAACATCGAACAGAACAATACGATCAAGGTTCTCACCGTTGTGAGTATCGTCGGCATCCCGCCCACCTTCGTGGCGAGCCTGTACGGCATGAATTTCCACAACATGCCCGAACTGAGCTGGACGTACGGTTATCAATACGGTCTTGCAATGATCGCGCTGAGCATAGCGATACCGCTGCTGGTCTTCTGGCGCCGCGGCTGGCTTTAACGCTGCGGCACGCCAGAAAAGTCTGGTCGTTTTTCTTACGTCAGAACCTTGTCTTTCTTGGCCGCCGCGACGAAAGCCGCAATTAATTTTGCATCTTTCGTCCCCGGCGCGCTCTCCACCCCGGAGCTTACATCCACCGCTGGCGCTCCACTTTCGGCCACCGCTTGCGCGACATTGTCCACACTCAGGCCGCCGGCCAGCAGCCAGGGCGTGGCCGGCTCCCAGCCGGCAAGCACGCGCCAGTCAAAAATCGCCGCGTTTCCGCCAGGCCGCGTGGCACCGGCGGGCGCCTTCGCCTCGATCACCAGGCACGCGGCCACGCCGCTATCCTCAGGCAGGTCGGCCGCTGTTTCAATGCCGACCGGACGCCAGACCGGCACGCCGAATTTTGCGCGGATCGTCGCCAGCCTGGCCGGCTCGGCATAAACCTGCAGGGAATGCAGGTTCATCAGGTCCAGTGCGTGCGCGATCTCATCGTCGTCAGGATCCACGAACAGACCGACGCGGCGCGGGCCGCCTGGCAGCCGGCGCGATAGGGCCGCGGCTTCCGCCGGCGTCACGCAGCGCGGCGAGCGGTCATAAAAGACAAATCCGATCCAGTCGGCTCCTGCCTCGGCCGAAGCATCGAAGGCCGCCGCACTATTGACGCCGCAGATCTTGACCTTGGTGAGTGCGCCCGGACGATCCATGCGCAGCGGTCAGGCTGCCATCGAAGGCGTCAAGTCCGATGTCACTTCGGCGCTGCAAGGGCAGGCCGGGTGCTTCCCGACCGCACGATCGGACGCGGGGGCGGCGACGTATGGGTTTTCAGTTCGGCCTCCAGCGCGCGGGCGCGGCGCTCCGCGCGGCGGTGGCGGGTGCGGGCGGCCACGGAGCCAAACCAGACGAACAGTGCCCCGAGGAAGAAGAACAGGCCCGACGACACCAGGATGGCGATCGAGACCGGCACCTCGACTGAAAAATCCGTCGGCCACAAGCCAAGCGGCACCGGCTGCGGGTTCGACAGGGCGAACGCGATCAGAAGGATCAGAAACGGGAGGAGAATGATGAAGCGCAGCATGGGTCTTCCACCATAGCCGATGTTGCAGCCGTGCCAAACCTGTCTCAGGCCGGGTGTTTGGCGCGTCCCTTGGGGGCGGGCTTGTTGACCCGCTCGCGCAGCTCCTTGCCAGCCTTGAAGAACGGCACTGCCTTCTCATCCACTGGCACCGCCTCACCCGTGCGGGGATTACGGCCAGTGCGGGCATCCCGGCGCTTGATGGTGAAGGCGCCGAAGCCGCGCAGCTCCACACGCTCTCCGCGGGTGAGCGCGGCCGAGACTTCATCGAAGACGGTGCCGACGATCAACTCCACGTCAGGCGCCCGCAAATGCGGGTTGGCGGCGGCGAGTTCGGCGATCAGTTCGGACCGGGTCATGGGCGATGTGCCTGATGTTGGCAGGAAAAGCGCTGCGCAGGCACCGCGGCTCCCTAGTTCCGTATCAGGGAAGGCTGCCAGACCGCATAGATACCGTCAACGTGAAGCGGCTGCCCCAACGACGAACCGAGCGCGCCACTGGCGCCCAGAAGCATATCCGACAGGCTGCTTCTGGCGAAGCGCTGAACCCAGGTTCCCTTCACGTCATCGCGCACGGGCAGGTCCGCGGCGACATGGCGCTGGGCCTGCAGCCAGTGCAGCGCCTGGGCCTCGCCGCCGATTTCATCGACGAGGCCGAGGCCGAGCGCCTGCCGGCCGGTATAGGCGCGGCCATCGGCCAATACCTGGACGCGCGCCTTGTCCATGTGCCGCCCACGGGCAACGATGCCGACGAACTGGTCGTAGAGATCCATCACAAGGGCCTGCAGGTAATCATGCCCGGCAGGCGAGAGCGGACCGGTGAAGCTGGGCTGGCCCTTCAGCGGGCCAGAAACCAGCGGATTGGCCTTGATGCCCAACTTGTCCAGCAAGCCGGAGACGTCGCCCAATTCCAGGATGACGCCGATGGAGCCGGTGAGCGTGCTTTCGCGGGCCACGATATGCGGAGCGGCGACGGCAATCATGTAGCCAGCCGATGCCGCGGTGCCGTCCATGACAGCAACCACGGGCTTGGCCGCGGCGAGTTCCTCCACGGCGGCATGGATCCCTTCGCCACCACCGACGGCGCCGCCTGGCGTATCCAGATGCAGCAGCACGGCGCGCACGGCGGGGTTCTTGCGGAGGCGGTCCAGATCCTCGATCTGCTCGCGTCCGTCGCCGATGGTGCCATCGATTGCGTAGCGCGCGATGCTGGCGCCGCCAATCTGGGTGCCGCGTGGGAGGGCGATGATTCCGGCGAGGACGAGCGCAGCGACGGCGAGGACGCGCCAGAAGGTGAGGCGGCGTTTCAGGCGGCGGCGGTCGATGAGGGCGTCGGCTTCGAGCATGCGTGGTCCTCAAGAAAGAAATTCTTTTTTGAAAAAAAGAACCAAAAAACTTTTTTCAGTGCTGTCGCGGACTCAA
>CAZZYR010000247.1:0-4531 GCA_964658235.1 uncultured Acetobacteraceae bacterium
CCGGGCATGACGGGGTTGGGGGTGGCTTGTTGCCACCCTTTTCGAAGAGGCGGCTGGCCTAGAAGCGGTAGCCGATACCGGCGCCGACGACGGTGGGATCGAGTGCGGTTTTGGCGATGATGGTGCCGCTGTTGATGCGTGCCTCGGTGTTCACGAATATCTGCTTGACGTCGAAGTTGGCGAACCATGGGCCGCTGAGATGGTAGTCGAATCCTGCCTGGATGGCCGCGCCGACATTATTGCTGAATCCGACTTTGGTGACCGTGGGGCCAGCGGGCTGGCTATCGTAGAAGAACGCGACGGTGAGGCCGGCGCCGACATAGGGGCTGAAGCGGCTTTCGGGGAAGACGTGATATTGCAGGGTGACGGTGGGCGGCAGCACCCACACGCTGCCGACATCGACATGGCCAAGGATGCTGTGCTCCGCGGCCGCTTCATGGCGCGTGGATGCGGCGATGGCTTCCACCGAGATATGGTTCGTGAGGAAGTAGGACAGGTCCACTTCAGGCGCCGGCGTGGCGGTGACGCCGACGCTGCCGCCGATCACGGAGACGGAGCTGCTGGAATTTTCAGGGATGATTCCGATGGCGCGAACACGCACCATGAAATTGCCCAGTTGCGAGATGGACATGTTATTGGTTTGCGCAACCGGCTGCGCGTGGGCGTGGGTGGTGGCGAGAAGGATGGCAGCGGCTGCAGCAACTGCGCCGGCGCCAAGCCTGTGGCTGTTCATGATCTGCGGTCCTGGAGGAAATCTCCAGGATAGGCATGACACTTCGCCGGGGCGCCGACTTTGACTCAGGTCAAACGCGGTATGATCTACACGTCAAATCACTCCGGGTGCGAAAAGATCTAGCAAGGCGACGGCCACGCCGGCGACGCCGAGGAGGGCGCCGGCCCAGACCAGCATGAGGGATCCGGTGATGACGGAGGCGGTGGTGAGCACGATGCCGAGCTGGAGCGCCGCGGCGGCATTGTCGAAGCCTTCCAGGCGCTCATGCGCGGCGTCACGCGCTTCCTCGAGTGATTTGGCGTGTTCGGCCAATGCGGCCTTGCCGGTTTTTGGATCGTTCTCGAAACGGGCGATGTCGGCGGCGAAACGGGCCTGGATGGCGGCGGCGTCCGCGCCGGCGGTGGGCGGCAGAAGGGCGACGATCTGGGCAAGGTCCTTGGTTTCGTTCGCGCGGGTGGATTTGGCCTGGTATTCCGCCCACACGTCCGCCGCGGAGACGGCACTTTGCGACATGCGTGTTTGCGCGTGCTGCGCGCCCTGCTCGCAGAAGGCCAAGGCGGCGGCGAGGAAGGCGATGATGAGGGCGGTGTGGCGGCGGCCGCCATGCGCGGCTTCTTCGGCGTGTTCGTGGGTTTCGAGGGCTTCGCCCATGGGTGGTTTCCTCACAAGAAAGGAAGGCCTTCTTTTTTGAAAAAAGAAGCAAAAAACTTTTTCTATTTCAGGCGCGCAAGGTTGACCAGCGTGGGAGCAAAAGTTTTTTGGTTCTTTTTTTCAAAAAAGAACTTCTTGCCTTACGTCAGGATATCCAACGCCTCGCGCACCGCAATCCGCCCATCGTAGAGCGCGCGGCCAACGATGACTCCAGCGATGCGGCCGGCGGAGGCCGCGTGCAGCGCGCGGAGATCGTCCGCCGAGCCGATGCCGCCGCTGGCGATGACCGGAATGGTGACAGCGTGGGCCAGCTCCAAAGTCTGGTCGATGTTGACACCGGCGAGCATGCCGTCCCGCGCGATGTCCGTGTAGATGATGGCGGCGACGCCCGCGTCCTCGAACCGGCGGGCGAGGTCCAGGGCGCGCAGGGTGGAGGTGTCCGCCCAGCCTTCGGTGGCGACGAAGCCCTCCCGCGCATCGATCCCGACGGCGATGCGCCCGGGAAAGCTGCGGCAGGCCTGGTGGACGAGGATGGGGTTCTTGACCGCGGCGGAGCCGAGGATGATGCGGGTGATGCCGGCGGCGAGCCAGGCCTCGATGGCGGGCAGGTCCCGAATGCCGCCGCCGAGCTGGACGGGAATGGTGGCGGCGGCGAGGATGGCGTGGACGGCATCCCGGTTGACCGGGCGGCCGGCGAAGGCGCCGTTGAGGTCCACCACGTGGAGCCAGGCGCTGCCGGCGGCCTGGAAGGCAAGCGCCTGCCGGGCGGGATTGGATTCGTAGATCGTGGCGTCATCCATGTCGCCGCGCTTGAGGCGGACGCAGACGCCGTCCTTCAGGTCGATCGCAGGGTAGAGAATCAACGGGCGGTTCGCTGCAGTGGCACGGCGGGGTTTGGGCGCGTCATGGCTCGGGCGGGCGGGCGCGCAGGGTCTTGGTGTAGTAGAAGCCGCGGATGGTCTGGCCTTTGACGCGGGCATATTCGGGGTGGACGCCCCAGCAGGTGTAGCCGAGTGAGTCGTAGAGGGCGATGGCGGCGGTCTGCGTTTCGCGGACGTCCAGGTTGAGCACGCGGTAATTCAGCGCGCGGGCGCGGTCCTCCAGGCGGAGCATCATCAGGCGGGCGAGGCCCTGGCCGCGGGCGAAGGGGGCGACGAAGGCGTGCATGATGGCGGCGGCAAAGGCCTGCGCCTCGTTGTTGCGGGGCTGGCGGACAAGCTGGGCGCTGCCGGTGATGATGCCGTCCGCGCGGCCGATGAAGAGCTCGCGTTCGGGGACGAGCATGACGCCGCGGAAGTAGCGCTCCAGCGCCTGCTGGCCGGGGGGGCTGACCCAGCCGAAGCCGCCGCCATCCAGGATGGCGGCGTTGGTGGCCTCGCAGAGGGCGGCCAGGTCGTCATCATGCAGGCTGGTGGCGTGTTCGACGTGGAGTTTTGGCGCCTGGATGTGGATGTCCGCCTGAGGCGTGGCAGCGTTCATCGGCTCCATTACGGGACCCAACGGAGGAAATTGGCGAGGATGCGCAAGCCGACCTCCTGGCTCTTTTCGACGTGGAACTGTGTGCCGGCGAGATTGCCGCGGGCGACGAAGGCCGGGACGGGACCGCCGTACTCCGTCGTGGCCAGGACGTCCATCGCAGCGTAGCCGCGTAGCGCGTAAGAGTGAACAAAATACACGTGATCGCCAGGGGATAGTCCGTCCAGCAACGGGTGCGCGCCGGCGGCGAAATCCAGCGCGTTCCAGCCCATGTGGGGGAGGCGGAGGCCGGGGGCGTGGAGCGGGGCGATTTCGCCATCGATCCAGCCGAAGCCGGGGGTGGTGGCGTGCTCCAGGCCGCGCTGGGCCATCAGTTGCATGCCGACGCAGATGCCGAGGAAGGGCGTGCCCGATTCGGTTTTGCGCTGGAGGGTTTCGCGCAGACCCTGGATGGCGGCGATGCCATGGGCGCAGGTGGCGAAGGCCCCCTGCCCCGGCAGGACGATGCGGTCCGCCGCCTGGACCGTGGCGGGGTCCGCGGTGATGGTGACGGTGGCTGGGATGGAGGCGCGGCTGGCGGCTTCCGTGAGGGCTCGGGCGGCGGAGGCCAGGTTGCCGCTGCCGCAATCGACGACGGTGATTAGCAAGGCAAGAGTTCTTTTTTGCAAAAAAGAACCAAAAAACTTTTTTCAGTGCTGTCGCGGACTAAACAGACAAAAGTTTCTTGCTTCTTTTTTTCAAAAAAGAAGGCCTTGCTTTGCCTTGTCATGCGTCCATCAGCCGCCGCAACGCCATATCCTGGTCCGGCGCGGCAACGACCGGGCCTTCCTGGAAGCCGCGTTGCGCCAGGCTCCAGCGGAGCAGGTCCGGGCAGATCAGGCCTTGCAGCGTGAACAGGCCGAACAGCGGGATGCCGGAGCCGGCGAGGCGGCACAGCGCCAGCGTGAGCAGGGCGGCGGCCATGGTGAGCGCGGCTGCGGTCCAGGCGCGGTGGCCAGCGAGCCAGAGCGCGCCGAACCAGAAGGCGGCGCCGGAGAAACCTTCGCGGACGAGAATGGGCGGCTCGCCGGGGCGGGCGTGGCTGGTGAAGAGGTTCACAGCGCGCCTTTGGTGCTGGGAATGGCGCCGGCAGTGCGGGGGTCCAGGGCGGTGGCCATGCGCAGCGCGCGGGCGGTGGCCTTGAAGCAGGCTTCGGCGACGTGGTGGGCGTTGGTGCCGGCCTTGCGGGTGATGTGCAGGGTGATGAGCGCGTTGGCGGCGAGCGCGCGGAAGAATTCCTCCACGAGCTGGGTGTCCATGGTGCCGAGCATGGGGCGTTCGAACGGGACGCTGAACGCCAGAAAGGCGCGGCCGGAGATGTCGATGGCGGCTTCGGCCAGCGCTTCGTCCATGGGAATTAGCGCCTGGCCGAAACGGGCGATGCCGGATTTGTCGCCCAGCGCCTGGCGGATGGCCTGGCCGAGGACGATGCCGACATCCTCCACGGTGTGGTGGGAGTCGATGTGGAGGTCGCCTTTGGCTTCCACGGTGAGGTCGAAGAGGGCGTGGCGTGCCAAGGCGGTCAGCATGTGATCGAAGAAACCAATGCCGGTGGCAATGCTGGAGGCGCCAGTGCCATCCAGGTTGAGCGTGAGGGTGATGGCGGTTTCGGAGGTGGTGCGCGTTAGGGTG
>CAZZYR010000248.1:0-4489 GCA_964658235.1 uncultured Acetobacteraceae bacterium
CAACCGCGGCAAGCGCAACGATCGTGGCCGGGACCCCGTCCGCGAGCGGGACGGTGGCGACGAGCTGATCGACAAGCTGGTCACCATCAACCGCGTCGCCAAAGTGGTGAAGGGCGGCCGCCGGTTTGCCTTCGCCGCCCTCGTCGTCGTGGGAGACCAAAAGGGCCGCGTCGGCTACGGCGCCGGCAAGGCGCGTGAGGTGCCTGAGGCCATCCGCAAGGCAACCGATCGCGCCAAACGCACCATGATCCGCGTCCCGATGAAGGAAGGCCGCACGCTGCACCATGACAGCTACGGGCATTTTGGCGCCGGCAAGGTGATCCTGCGCACCGCCGCCGCCGGCACCGGCATCATCGCCGGCGGCCCGATGCGTGCGGTGTTCGAATCGCTCGGTATCGGTGACGTGGTCGCCAAGTCGCTCGGCAGCCGCAATCCGCACAACATGGTCAAGGCCACATTTGCCGCACTTACGGCCGCCGCCAGCCCGCGCTCGGTCGCTAATCGCCGCGGCAAGAAGGTCAATGACATCCTCGGCAAGCGCGACACAGCGCCGGCGCAGGAGGCAGGCTCCGATGTCTAATACCGCCACGAAGAAGACCGTTCGCGTGACCCAGACGGGCTCGCCTATCGGCCGCAAGCCGGGTCAGCGGGAGACCCTGACCGGCCTAGGCCTCAACAAGATCCGCGCGACCAGGGTGCTGGAAGACACGCCCTCCGTCCGCGGCATGATCCGCAAAGTCGCGCATCTCCTGCGCGTCGATGAAAGCGTCTGACATGGCCACCACCGAACCAACACCCCAGCTGAAAATGAACGAGCTGCGCGACAATCCCGGCGCGCACCGCAAGTTCAAACGCCTTGGCCGCGGCATCGGCTCCGGCAAGGGCAAGACCTCCGGCAAGGGCGTCAAGGGCCAGAAGGCGCGCGAAGGCGTGTCCCTCAACGGCTTCGAAGGCGGCCAGCTGCCCATCTACCGTCGCCTGCCCAAGCGCGGCTTCCATAACCTGTTCCGCGTCGAATTCGCCCCGGTCAACCTGTCCGCCATCAGCAAGGCCATCGAGTCCGGCAAGTTGAAGACGGACGCGCCGATCACGGAGGCTGACCTGCGCGCCGCCGGCCTGGTGCGCGGCGGCAAGGCGCCGCTAGGCGTCCGCCTGCTTGCCAAGGGTGAGGTCATCGCAGCGCTCAACATCACTGTCACCGGCGCGTCGGCCGCGGCCGTTGCCGCCGTCGAGGCCGCTGGAGGGAGCGTGACCACCACGGCGCCGAAGGCGGAGGCAGCCTAAGGAAGGAAGGCTTCTTTTTTTCAAAAAAGAAGCAAAAAACCTTTGTCAGGCTGTCGCGGACCGTCCTACCGACGCGCCTAAAATAGCAAAAGTTTTTTGGTTCTTTTTTTCAAAAAAGAACGCCTTTCTTACCTTGGGGAACGTGCCAAATGGCCTCCGCAGCCGAGCAGCTCGCATCGTCCTTCAGCATGGGGTCCTTCTCGAAGGCCACCGAGCTGCGCAAGCGCATCTGGTTCACCCTCTGCGCGCTAATCGTCTACCGCGTCGGCACATACATTCCCGTGCCCGGCGTGGACGCCTCCGTTATGGGCGAGATGATGCATTCCCACGGCGGCGGCTTCCTGGGCATGTTCGACATGTTCACCGGCGGCGCGCTCGGCCGCATGACCGTGTTTGCACTGAACATCATGCCCTATATCAGCGCCAGCATCATCACCCAGCTGATGACCACCGCGATCCCGTCGCTGGAAACCCTCAAGAAGGAGGGTGAGTCCGGCCGCAAGAAACTCAACCAGTACACGCGCTACCTCACCGTGATCATCGCGCTGTTCCAGTCCTACGGCATCTCCGTCGGCCTGGAGAGCATGCACGGCAACACCGGCCCCGCGGTGATCGACCCCGGCCTGTTCTTCCGCGCCTCCTGCGTCATCACGCTGGTCGGCGGCACCATGTTCCTGATGTGGCTCGGTGAGCAGATCACCGCCCGCGGCATCGGCAATGGCACCAGCCTCATCATCTTTGCCGGCATCGTCGCCAACTTGCCGCACGCGCTTGGCAGCCTTCTGGAGCTGGGCCGCACTGGCGCGCTGTCGCCGGTCTTTATCGTGGCCTTCCTCATCATCGGCGCTTTCGTCATCGCCTTCATCGTCTTCATGGAGCGCGCGCAAAGGCGGGTGGTGATCCAATATCCAAAACGCCAGGTTGGCAGCCGCATGTTCGGCGGCGACAGCACCCACATGCCGCTGAAGATCAATACCGCCGGCGTCATCCCGCCGATCTTCGCCAGCTCCATACTCCTGGTCCCGGTCACAATCGCCGGCTTCTCCGCCAACATGACCGCGCCTGCCTGGGTGCCGCACTGGCTCGCCGAAGGCGCGTCTTCCTTCGCCAGTCAGCTCGCGCAGGGTCAGCCGCTCTATATGCTGACCTATGCTGGCATGATTATCTTCTTCTCGTATTTCTACACCGCCATCGTCTTCAATCCGGAGGAGACGGCGGACAATCTGAAGAAATACGGCGGCTTCATCCCAGGCATCCGCCCGGGTGCGAATACCGCCAGCTATTTCGACCATATCCTGATCCGGCTCACCACGATCGGCGCGCTCTATCTGGTTGCCGTCTGCCTGCTGCCGCAGATCCTGATCACCAAATACAGCCTGCCGTTTTACTTCGGTGGCACCAGCCTGATGATCATCGTTTCCGTCACCATGGACACCATCACCCAGATGCAGTCGCATCTGATCGCGCATCAATACGAAGGCTTGATCCGCAAGAACCGCGTGAAGGGCAGGGGTCGTTGAAGCGGGGGCCGTTGAACCTCATCCTCCTCGGTCCGCCTGGCGCGGGGAAGGGCACCCAGGCCAAACGCCTGGAGCAGACCCACGGTATCGCCCAGGTTTCCACCGGCGACATGCTGCGCGCCGAAGTGGCCGCGGGCTCTGACACCGGCCTGCGCGCCAAGGCCATCATGGAATCCGGCGCGCTGGTGCCGGACGAGATCATCATTGACATGCTCGCCCATCGCGTGAAGCAGCCCGATTGCGACCGCGGCTTCATCCTGGACGGCTTCCCCCGCACCGTGCCCCAGGCCCAAGCGCTCGATGCCATGCTGGCCTCTATGGACGTGGCACTGGATGCCGTCATCGAACTGAAAGTTGACGATGCCGCGCTGGTGGATCGCATCGCCGGCCGCTTCACCTGCGCTAAGTGCGGCACCGGCTACCACGACACATTTCATCCTACCCGCGTCGAAGGCATCTGCGACGTGTGCGGCACGCAGGAGTTCGTCCGCCGGGCGGATGACCGGCGAGAGACCGTGGCAGCCCGGCTGCAGGCCTATCACAGCCAGACCGCGCCCATCCTGCCGCATTATGCAAGCCAAGGCCGGCTGCACGCGGTGGATGGCATGGCGGAGATGGACGCCGTCACAGCCGAAATCGAAACCGTGCTGGAGCAACTGCCGCAAACGGCATCGCTCACGACAAGTTGATGAAATCGCGTTGACTCAGGGGCAGGCCCGCTTTAAGTCCAGCCCCTCGGCAACGCCCCTCGGCTCGGGGCGTGCCTCAATGCATTTCGGTGTGTTAACCAGCCCTCGCGGGCATAGATCGCGTCTTGCTCTGCAGCAAGCGCGCAAGGAGTGACGGCGTGGCGCGTATTGCCGGGGTGAATATCCCAACAAACAAGCGGGTAACGATCAGCCTGCGCTACATTTTCGGCATCGGCCCGCAAAAAGCGCAGGATATCTGCACTAAGCTCGGCATCCCGGATGATCGACGCGTCAACCAGCTGAGCGACGAAGAGATCGTCAAGCTGCGCGAGACAATCGATCGCGACTACCGCGTCGAGGGCGATCTGCGCCGCGAACTCGCCATGAACATCAAGCGCCTGATGGATCTGGGCTGTTATCGCGGCCTGCGCCATCGCCGCGGCCTCCCCGTCCGCGGCCAGCGCACGCATACCAACGCCCGCACCCGCAAGGGCAAGGCCGTGGCCATCGCCGGCAAGAAGAAGGTCACGAAGTAAGATGGCAAAGCCGGCAACTTCTCGCCCGAAGCGCAAAGAGCGCAAAAACATCATCTCGGGCGTCGCCCATGTGATGGCGTCTTTCAACAACACCATGATCACCATCACGGACGCGCAGGGCAACGCCATCGCCTGGTCCTCCAGCGGCAGCCAGGGCTTTAAGGGCAGCCGGAAGTCCACGCCTTATGCCGCCCAGGTGGCCGCCGAGGACGCCGGCAAGAAGGCCCGTGAGCACGGCATGGAGACGCTTGAGATCGAAGTCAGCGGCCCCGGCTCCGGCCGTGAAAGCGCGCTGCGCGCCCTGCAGGCCGTGGGCTTTTCCATCACTGCCATACGCGACATGACGCCGATCCCGCATAACGGATGCCGACCGCGCAAGCGCCGCCGCGTCTGACCGGCAGTCCACAGCACACGGAGTGGGGTGGGGCGTTCGCGCCCCCTTCGCTGTTTCCGGGTCCTC
>CAZZYR010000249.1:0-4466 GCA_964658235.1 uncultured Acetobacteraceae bacterium
GGCGGCACATCGCGCCGCACCGCCATGCCAACCACGCTGTCGATCGCCGCCGCCGGCGCGCCATGCAGCAATGCCGCGCGCACGCGCGCCACTCGCACATCACCGTCTCGGATCACGCTGCCCGGCGACAGCCGCGTTGTCGCCACCACCGCGCGCGCCATCGCGATCACCTGCCCGGACACGCGCAGCGGCACCGCATCGCTGTCCTGCAAACCCACGCTGATCTGTGCGGTAAACCGTCCCGCCTGCGCGTCGTAGCTGATCTGGCTCACCACCGGCTCCGCCGCATCGCCCACCGGCAACAGGATCGGCTGGATCTCCGGTGACGCCACATCGAACTCCGCCGGCGCGCCGCCCTCGATCAACGCGCGCCGCAGCACCGCTGCCACTTTCGCGGCCGACAGCAAATCGCCGCGCCGCTCCACCACCGCCTGCTCGCCGCCCGTTTGCGGCCGCCAATCCACATTGAAATCCCGCGCGATCGCCGCCAGTTGCGGTGACTCCACAACAATCCGCCCGCCAGGCGCGGGCGCATGGCCCAGCACGCGGTCCGGCGTGCTCCCCAGATTATCGAACAAATCACCCAGCCGGATCGTGCCAGCCGTAATCTGGCTGAACGGCCGCAACAAAGCCGCGGCGGCAGGGCCGGGCAGGGCGGCCGTGCCGCACAACAGCGCTGCCATGAAAAACCGTGTCCGCATGATGATCACCTCAAATTCGTCAGTGTCTGGAGCATTTCGTTCGAGCTCGTGATGACCTTGCTGTTCATCTCGTAGGCGCGCTGCGCGGTAATGAGACTTGTGATCTCCGTCACCACGTTCACGTTGCTGCTTTCCACATAGCCCTGCATCACGCTGCCGAATCCCGGTGATCCAGGCGCGCCGGTGGCCGCGGCACCCGAAGCGCCGCTCGCCAGAAACAGATTGTCGCCCTGCGCATCCATCCCCGCCTCGTTCGGAAACGCGGCCAGCTGGATCTGCCCCAATGTCTGCGGCGCCGTTTGCCCCGCAATTGCCGCCTGCACCTGCCCGGATGCATTCACGCTCACGCTCACCGCGTTCGTCGGCACCGTGATTCCCGGCACCACCGGAAATCCGTCCGCCGTCACGATCGTGCCGTCCGGCGCCATCGCGAACGTGCCGTCGCGCGTATAGGCGATCTCGCCGGATGGCAGCGTCACCTGGAAATACCCGTTGCCCTGGATTGCCATGTCCAGCGTGTTGCCGGTCTGCTGCAGATTGCCCTGTTCGGTGATGCGGTAGATCGCCGCGGTCTTCACCCCCAGCCCGATCTGCGCGCCGGACGGCACCACCGTGCCGTTATCCGAACTGTTGGATCCCACCGTGCGCAGGTTCTGGTAGATCAGATCCTGGAACTCCGCGCGCCGCCGCTTGAACCCCGTGGTGCTCATGTTGGCGATGTTGTTGGAGATCACCTCCACATTGGTCTGCTGCGCCTGCATCCCGGTGCCGGCAATATCGAGCGAACGCATCGGCGCTCCTTATATATAGAGAGAGTAGAGTGAGAGTGCCGGCCCGGACGGACTCAGGCGGCCGGCGCGGCAATCTTGTCGATCGCCGCTTGCTGGCGCTGCCCCTCGGCTTCCACCATCTGGGTCAGGAACTGGAAATCGCGCTCGGTGGAAATCATCCGCGTGATCTCCGCCACCGGCTGCACGTTGCTGTCCTCCAATGTGCCCTGCACGATTTTCGGCCGCGTGACCGGCGTGGTCGCCACATCCGCGCGGAACAGCCGCCCGCCTTCCGCCGTGATGCGGTTCGGATCGTTCGGCCGCACCACGGCAATCTGCCCGATCGTGCCGTTCTGGCTGCGCAGCGTGCCGTCCGCCTTCACCGTCAGTTGCGTGTCCGCCGTGGACACCGTCAGCTTCTGTCCCGCCACATCCAGCAGCGGATCGCCGGCCTCGCTGGTGATCGTGCCGTCATTCTGCAGCGTGAACCGCCCCGCCCGCGTCAGCCGCGCCCCCGCACTCGTCTGCACCGTAAAATACCCATCGCCCGACAACGCCAGATCCAGCGGATTGCCCGTCTGCGTCAGCGTTCCTTCGGCGCGCTCATGATACGTCGCGCGCGTCTGCACAAAGGCCAGCGTGCGGCCTCCGCGCGGCTCCGCGCCCGCCGGCTCGCGCACCAGCCAATCCGCGAACACCGTGCGCTCCGCGCGGTAGCCGGGCGTGCTGGCATTGGCCAGGTTGTTCGCCACCACGTCAATCGCGCGCTGTGTCGCAATCAGGCGGGACAGAGTGATGCTGGTGGTGTTGTCCATGGTCGCCTCCGGAGCGTGCGCCGCATCGCACGTCCGCCAACAGCGCAAGCCTCATGCCACCGCCCCACCCGCGGTTTGCCTGGTCGCCACCGCCTTGCGCGGCATTTTCTGCCGGGCGCGATCTGCCGCGCGCACAACCGCGCCCCCTCACACGCCGGTGTGCGGGCGGAACCGCGCAGCCCGGCGGCGTTGATGGCTGCGGACGGCGGCGCTGAACCCGGTGCCAAGCCGCGCAAGAAAGAAGGGATCCACCATGCGGATTTTGAACAGCCTCACCTTGGCCACCTGCGTCTTCGCCCTCACCGCGGGCGGCGCCATGGCCCAGGCGGCGGGCGGTGCGGGCAGCACCGGCGGCATGAGTGGCGCCAGCGGCACCGGCAGCGCCGGCATGGGAACCGGCACCAGCAACCCCAGCAGCAGCGGCATGGGCGGCACCACCAGCCCCGGCATGTCCGGCAGCACAGGCACAGGCAGCACCGGCGCCGGCGGCAGCGGCGCCACCGGCATGAGCGCGCCCGGCAGCACGGGCACCATGGGCGGCAGCACCGGCACCGGCACCAGCGGCGCCGGCGGCACCATGTCCGCACCCGGCGCCAACGGCAACGGCGCCGGTCAGGGCAGCACGGGGACCACGACGAACGCCACGCCGCACTAAGCAAGCAGTTCGTTTTTGAAAAAAAAGAACCAAAAAACTTTTGTCATTGCTGTCGCGGACTCAATGAACAAAGGTTTCTTGCTTCTTTTTTTCAAAAAAGAAGGCCTTTCTTCCTGTTTGCCCGGGGCCTAATCTCGCCCCATGTTCATCGCCGACCGCCTCGCCAAGATCAGCCCCAGCCAAACCATCGCCATCTCCTCCAAGGCCCGAGCCCTGCAGGCCGCCGGCCGCGATGTCATCAGCCTCTCCGCCGGCGAGCCGGATTTCGACACGCCGGACAATATCAAGGCCGCCGCCATCCGCGCCATCGAGGCCGGCGACACCAAATACACCGACGTCGCCGGCACGCCCGCCCTGCGCCGCGCCGTCGCCGCCAAATTCAAACGCGACAGCGGCCTGGACTACGCGCCGGAGGAGATCATCGTCTCCACCGGCGGCAAGCAGGTGATCTACAACGCCATGGTCGCCACCCTGAACCCCGGCGACGAAGTCATCATCCCCAGCCCCTGCTGGGTCAGCTACCCGGACATCGTGGCGCTGGCCGAAGGCACCCCCGTCATCGTCCCCTGCGGCCAGAACAACAGCTTCAAGCTGCGCGCCGAGGACCTGGAAGCCGCCATCACGCCGCGCACCAAATGGTTCTTCCTCAACTCCCCCAGCAACCCCACCGGCGCCGCCTATTCCGCGGCAGACCTGCGCCCCATCGCGGACGTCCTGCTTCGCCATCCGGATGTCTGGATTTTCACTGACGACATCTACGAAAAACTCACCTACGACGATTTCGAGTTCGCCACGATCGCGCAAGTTGAGCCGCGCCTGCGCAACCGCACCGTCACCATGAACGGCTGCAGCAAAGCCTACGCCATGACCGGCTGGCGCATCGGCTTCGCCGGCGCCCCCGTCGCCCTCATCAAGGCGATGGACAAGCTGCAAAGCCAGTCCACCTCCAGCACATCCTCCATCAGCCAGGCCGCCGCCGTGGAAGCGCTGAACGGCCCGCAGGACACCATCGACAGCATGGCCGCGGTCTACAAAGCGCGCCGGGACCTCGTGGTGGATGCGCTCAACGCCATTCCCGGCCTGTCCTGCCACCGCCCCGAAGGCGCGTTCTACGTCTTCCCAGGCCTGCACGGCTGCATCGGCAAAACCACCGCCGCCGGCACCAAGATCACCAACGACGAGGATTTCGTCGTCGCCCTCCTCGAGGAACACGGCGTCGCCACCGTCCACGGCAGCGCCTTCATGTATCCCGGCCATTTCCGCATCAGCTACGCCACCGACACCGAAAGCCTCCGCACCGCCTGCGCCCGCATCGCCCAATTTTGCACGGCCATGACCCCGTAGGGTGGGCTCCAGCCCACCACAGCCCCTAAACCTCGTAGGGTGGGCTCCAGCCCACCGCAGCCCAAGGCAAGCAGTTCTTTTTTGAAAAAAAGAACCAAAAAACTTTTGTCAATTCGGGGGCGCGTTGCGGCAAACGTGCCGGGGAAGCAATGACCAGCGGCGAACCGTCTTGTTTGCAAAA
>CAZZYR010000250.1:0-4465 GCA_964658235.1 uncultured Acetobacteraceae bacterium
GTGGTGAATCTTTTGCTTCGCGCCTTTGTGGTGCCTAGCCGGTTAACCAATCGGATGCGACACTGCCGCGCATGGATGCATTACGACTCACCGGGTTAAGGAAGACATTTGTCAGGCCGGCTGTGGATGGGCTGGATTTGACGGTGGCGCCGGGGGAGTTCTTTGCGCTGCTGGGGCCGAACGGGGCGGGAAAGACAACCACGTTAAGGATGATTGCGGGGCTGTTGCGGCCGGATGCCGGCAGCATCAGCATCTTTGGGGTGGATGCGCTGGCGGACAGGATTGCGGCGAAGCGGCTGGTGGCGTGGCTGCCGGAGGAGCCGCTGCTGTATGAGCTGCTAACGCCGCTGGAATATCTGGATTTCGTGGCGGGGCTGTGGGGCGTGGAGCCGGTTCTGGCGAAGAAGCGCGCGCAGGAGTTGCTGGAGTGGCTGGGGTTGTGGCCGAACCGGCTGGAGCGCTGCGGCGGGTTTTCCCGCGGGATGCGGCAGAAGGTGGTGCTGGCCGGCGCGCTGATTCACGATCCGAAGCTGCTGATTTTGGATGAGCCGTTGACCGGGCTGGATGCGGCGGCGGCGCGGGACGTGAAGAATTTGCTCGCGGCGCGGGTGGCGGGCGGCGCGAGCATCATCCTGACGACGCATATCCTGGAAGTGGCGGAGCGGCTGGCGGACAGGATCGGGATCATCGCGGACGGGCGGCTGCTGGCGCTGGGGTCCCTGGCGGATCTGCGGGCCACCGGGAGCGGTGGCGGCGCGCATGACTCGCTGGAGGATGTGTTCCTGCGGCTGGTGGGGAGCGGGGCTTCGATCACCGCGGCGATGCAGGCGGCGTGAGCGGGTCCACCGTCACGCGCGGGCAGCTTGGCCTGCTGCTGCGGCATGAAGCGCGGCTGATCTGGCGGGGGAGCCTGTTCGGCGGCAAGCATGGGTTGCGGCTGATGCTGCTGCTGGCGGTTTTGCTGCATGTGATCGGCTACAGCGTGGCGCGCGGGTTCACGCGCATTCATTTCGGTCAGTCCAGCCAGGTGTTGGGCGCCACGCTGAGCCTGCTGTTCGTGGGCGGGCTGATGCTGAGCCAGGCGGTGCAGCGGGCGAGCGAGCTGCTGGATGACCGCACGGATCTGGGCTGGATGCTGTCCACGCCGGTGCCGCCGCGGCACATCTTGACGGTGCGGCTGTTCGCGGTGGCGGGCGGCGTGAGTTTGTATTGGCTGCTGCTGCTGGTGCCGCTGGCGGACGGGATGGCGCTGCTGGGGCGGCGGGATCTGATGGGCGTCTATCCCATGCTGGTGGCGATGGCGCTGCTGGTGACCAGCCTGGGGTTTGCGGTGACGTTCGGGCTGCTGCGGCTGACCGGGGTGCGGCGGACGCGGGCGCTGGCGAACACGCTGGCGACGATCATCGGCGCGGCGGTGTTTTTGGCGGGGCAGTCACGTAGCCTGCTGCCGCCTGGGGTGAGCGACCGGTTCTGGGGGCAGTTCGTGCCGAGTGAAGCGGATGCGGCTGGCGGGGTGGCGTGGCTGCCGGCGCGGGCGCTGCTGGGGGCGCCGGTGCCGATGGTGGTGCTGTTGGCGGTGGCGGTGGCGGCCGCGCTGGCGGCGAGCTGGGCGCTGCAGCTGTGGTTTGCCGCTGGCGCACAGGCGGTGGTGGCGGGAGCGGCGGGCGAGGCGGCGGCCAGGCGGGCGGATGAGCGGCGGTTTGCGGCGGGGCCGAATGCGGCGCTGTTCGTCAAGGAGGTGATGCTGCTGCGGCGCTATCCAGGGCTGCTGGGGTTGGCGGCCTATTACACGATCTATCTGGTGCCGGCGGCGGCGGCGATCTGGCACAGCACGGGGGCGGCGGATCTGGCCGGGGCGCGGCTGCTGGGGGCGGCGCCGGTGCTTAGCGCGGGGGAGCTGGCGCGGCTGTTCATTTCCGTGACGATGATGGGGGACGAGGCGGCGGAACTGGTGGCCACCGCGCCGGTGGGGCACTGGGCGGTGGCGCGCGCGAAGCTGCTGGCGGCGAGCCTGGGCGTGGCGGTGATCCTGGGGCTGCCGGTGCTTGGGCTGGGGTTGAGCCTGCCCAGCGCTGTGCCCGCCATGGCGGTGGGGTTGGCGGGCAATGTGGGGTGCAACCTGCTGCTGGGCCTGTGGCGGCCGGCGCCGATCCGGCGGACGGATTTGCGGCGCAACCATAAGGGCTGGGGCGGGCTGGTGAACGTGGCTGGTTTCGTGTTCAGCGCATCCTGGTCCGTGGCGACCTGGCAGTTATTGCAAAGCAGCTGGCTGGCTCTTGTTCCAATGGGCGTGGCAATGCTTGGCCTATGGGTGTGCAAACCGGCAAGGGACGCACGCTAACCGCGTGCGCCCCCTTATGAGGAAAAGTTTTTTGGTTCTTTTTTTCAAAAAAGAACCGCTTCCTTCCTTAGTGCACCTGCGTAATATACGTTCCCCAATTGGCATACGTGCCGCGCGGGAAAGTTTTCGTGTCCGGAATGAACTCGTTCGCCACCCAATACCAGCCCGTGGTGGGATCCACGAAGGCGCTGGCGAAATCACCCCAGCGTCCGGTTTGTGCCACGCCGCCGGTGCCGTAGCCGGTGAAGCCGTCATCGGATGCAGCGCCTTTGCCGGTGACCGTGTATTTGCCTGCCGGCACGTTCTTCTGGAACTCGATGAAACCGGTGCTGGGGTATCCGCCGACGGCCTTTGCGTTGCCGCTGGTGATGGTGGTGCCGATGATGCCGTTGCCGGATTTATCGAGCGCCATGCCGGGGTAGAAGATGCTGAAGCCGGTGGGCGGCACGATGTAGCCTTGTTTGACGATGGTGGCCTTGACCGCGGTGGCGGAGACGGTGGGTTTGAGGACGAAATAGGCGATGACGTTCCGTGCAAGGCCCTTGCTGTCCTTCGCGCCGGAGGTGAGGGCGGCGTAGAGGTGACCGGCGGCGTATTTCACGCCGCCGCCGAAGGCGTTGTAACCACCGTCCAGCGAGGGTGCCGCGGTGGCGCCGACGGATTTGCCGTAAGGCCCGACGACGTTCGGCTGGGTGGAGGGGACCGTGGCCGTGTAGGCTTCCGCATTGACGTCCGCTTTGAGGAGTTTCAGCGCGGTGGGTTTGGTGGCGAGCATGGCGGTATTGGTGAGGGCCAGCACTTCGATGTTCGTGCTGCCATCGAAGATGTTGCGGGCGCTGAGCAAATATTCGGTGCCGCCGGCGGTGGCGACGAACGGCGCGCCAGGGGCGGGGATGGCGGGCTGGATGACGAAGTCGGCGACTTGGAAGCTGGCGAATTTGAACGGCTTGCCGGTGAGCAGGGTGGCTTTCGGCAGCGCATAGAGGCCCGCGTTGACGAAGCTGCCGCTGTTGTTCGAGAACAGATCAGCGGCGATGTAGAAGCCGTTCTTGTCGAAGCCGACCTGCGGATAGTCGGGCAGGCAGGAGCCGCCGCAGGCCTTGATGGATTTTGTGCCGGCGTCGATATGATAGACGAAATATGCACCAAGCGGATCGCTGGTCTTGCTGACGGCGACGGAGAAGCCGTTGAACGCGGTGCCGTATTGCAGCTCCTCCAGATACCAGCGCTTGGTGGTGGGATCATAGACGGCGTGCGGGTCGCTGAGGTTGTCGCCGGTGGTGACGTTGAAGAAGGCGGTGGTGGAGACAGGCTGGCTGAGCGCCTTGCCCGTCGAGTCGAAGACCTGCAGGGAGTTGTTGACGATCTCCACCACCTTGCCGCCGTTCACGGCCAGACCCTGATCCGGCGGCTCCAGTTCACCGCCGATGGCGTTGAGCTGGGAGCCATCCGTGATCCCGGTGAAGCCGGAGACGCTGGCGGGGGGCGTGGCGAGGTTTGGCGAGACGCCGACGACATCGAGGTTTGCTTTGTCCAGCACCGGCAGGGCGGAGGCGGCCCGGCTGGCGCGGCCATCCGGGAAGAGGTGGCGCGGCATTTCCCGGGCGCCGACGTGGGCCGCATCCGTGTGGACCGGGCGAGCGGCCAGGTCCCGCAGCACGACGGTGCTGGCGGCGGGCGCCTGGAGGGTGAGTTGGCTCACGGCGGCGGAGAGCGCCGCGGCGTGTGCATGTCCAAGCGGACCGGCGCAGGCAAACGCTGCCGAGGTCAGTAGTTGAACGGTTTTTTTCATGATCTTCCTATCCGGATGTTGCGTAGCAGACTCGGAACGGTTGTAAATCACAACCTATAGATGTAATCTGGAAGAAACGTTTCGCGGCGTGGCCTTGGCCGTGGCGCGGTTCCGCGACAGCCGCTTTAGTGACTGGCCGTCCGTTACGCAATGATACATGCGGGGCAGATGCGCGATTTGCGGCCGGTGGCGCCAAGGGAGAAGGGCGCTGAAGCGCACTTCCCTGTATCGTCAAGTGGTTGGGTCAGTGCGATTTGGTGATGAAAATGCGCCAGTCGGCGCTGGCGCCGCGCGGGAAGGTGGCGGCATCGGGGGTGTATTCGTTGCCGGCC
>CAZZYR010000251.1:0-4424 GCA_964658235.1 uncultured Acetobacteraceae bacterium
GCTGTTTGCGGCGCATCGGTGGGGAAACGGGCAGGGCATTTACAACTACCAGGAGCAGGCGGACCGCATCCTGCGCGGCATGAGGCACCGCGAAGTGATGACCGCGACCGGGCCGTTCAAGATCCATCCGGACGACCTGCCGTTCGACCTGTTCTTCGCCTGCGGCCACCCATCCCGCCCGCTGCGCACGCTGTGTGGCCAAGCCTGGAACATGGATGATTTCTTCGCCCGCTTGCGCGGCGCCGTGCCCGGCCTGCGCGCCTGCCTGGCCGGGCTGGATGGCAACCCCCATCTGGCCGGCGCGCCTTACCAGGACGCGCTGGCATCCTGCGCCGCCGGCCTGAACGCCAGCCGCCGCAACGACGCGCTGCTCTACACCAGCGACCGCATGGCCCACATGATCGGCAACGGCCAGGCCGTCCTGATCGAGCGCACAACGGGTTACGATCGCCTGTTCGGCCCGGACCAACTGGCCTTCTTCTCGGACCTGGATGAACTTGCCGGGCTGCTCCGCCGGATGATGGCCGAACCCGCCTGGCGCCGCGCGCTGGCCGAAGCCGGACGCGCCCGCTATCAGGCGCTGTTCAATGAAACGGTCGTGGCAGGGTATGTGGTTGACGTGGCGTTCGGCGCCCATGATCCGGCGGCATACGAATGGCCCACGTTGATCGCCGCATGACGGCTTCCGCCCTTTCGGCACGTGCCAGCGCGTGGCAGCCCGCCGCCCTCCTGGTTTTTCTCGCCGCCGCGTTCCTGCTGCCCACGGAGCCGGCCTACGCGCTGCTGTTCTATGCCGGCGTGCTGCCGCTCACACTGGTAGCCCTGTGTGGCGCGTCCGGCCGCCCGGATGCCGCCATGCTGGCCGCCGCGGCGCTGATCCTGTGGTCCGCGCTGACGCTGGTTTGGGGCCATGATGACGGCCACCGGTCCTGGCGCTTCGCTTTGGATAGCGTGATGACGCTAGCCTACGTGGCCGCCATGGGCATGGCATTTGCCGCGCCGCCCGGCCCAGCGCGCCTGGCCACCGTGCTGATCTGGGTGGGTGCCGCCAACGCCGTGCTCTCCATCGCCATCGGCGTGCTGTTGCCGCACAACACGGAGCGGCTGCATGGCTGGGGCGCCACCAGCCATCCCATCCTGGGCGCGTCCGTCATGGGCGTGGCCTATCTGGCCGCCGTCACCCGCGCGCTCACCGCGAGGCGCCTGAGGCTGCCGCATCTGGCAGCCGCGGCGGTGATGGCGGCGTTCATCCTGATGACGGAAAGCCGCGGACCGCTGCTGGCGATGGGCGCCGCGACGCTGTTCGTCTTCCTGGCCGGCCCCTGGCGCTGGCGCGTGCTGGCCGGCTGCGCGCTGCTGGCCGCCGCCTGGCGCCTGCTGTTGCCCGCCACCCTGCGCCAGCACGATGCAGCGGTCCTGGTCAACCGCGGCTCCTCCCACCGGTTCGAGATCTGGCACCGCACGCTGGAGCTGATCGGCCAGCGCCCGCTCTTCGGCCATGGCCTAGCGGCCAACCTGGACCTGCCCGGCATCACCTTTCCGCACGATCTCTATTTGTCGGTGCTGTTTTACAGCGGCGCCGTGGGCTTCGCGCTTTTCCTGGCGCTGGCCGCCAACGTCACCTGGCGGCTGTGGCGCCTGCGGGACGGCGGCAGCCAGCAATGGCTCTGGATGGCCAGCCTGTGGATTGCAGCCCTGATCGCCGGGCTAACGGATCTTGGCCAGATCACGAAGGGGCCGGGACCGCTCTGGTTCATCTTCTGGCTGCCGGTTGGCCTGGTGCTCGCCACCAACCAGCCGGCGGAATCCAAGCTCATCCCGTCCGCAGCAGCCTAGCGCCTTCCACTTCCAGCCAGGCCACCGCCCGCGCCCGGTGCGGCGACAGCGCATCCGACAACGCCCAGAATTCCGGCGCATGATTCATGTGCCGCAAATGCGCCACCTCATGTGCCACCACATAATCCTGCACGTAAGCCGGCGCCATCAGCAGCCGCCAGCAGAACATCAGCGCCCCGTCGCCGGAACAGCTCCCCCAGCGGGTGCGGGTATCCTTCACGCACACGCGCCGCACCGTCAGCCCCGCGCCGGCCGCCTTGGCCAGCGCCTGCGCGGACAACCGCCGCCTTGCCTCCGCGCGCAGGAAATCACCCACCCGTCGCGGCAGAAAGTCCGGATCACCGGACACGTGCAGCGCGCCGTCCTCTATCCACGCGCCGCCGCGGCCGCCGGGCGCATGCTGGATCGGGTGCGCCGCGCCGTCGATCATCACACTGCCGCCTGCGGCAAACGGCGCCACCTCCGGCAGACACGCCAGTTGCGTGCTGACCCAATCCGCGTTCTGCCGCAGCAGCGCCACGCCGGCGGATCGCGCGGCCCGCGCCGGCAGCGTGACGATGACGTGGCCCTGCTTGGCATCGATCCGCAGCGTTATCCGCCGCGCGCGGGCATTGCGCCGCCAATGGATGGTGGCCGCGCCGCCTGGCAGGGTGAGCGACTCGGGGGCCGGAGCTTTCACGGGCGCAGGGTGCGGCGGGGGCACATGGTTTAGCAAGGCAGGAGAGGAAGCAGTTCTTTTCTGAAGAAAAGAACCAAAAGACTTTTTCGAATGGGCCGGGGAAACGCGCGTGACACTCCTGACTGCTTTTGGCTTGGTGGCCGTCTCAGCCATGCTGGTGACGTATGCGCTGGAGGCGCGCAGCACCTGGTTCATCCTGGCTTTCGCGGGCGCTTGCCTGATGGGCTCTGCCTACGGCTTCCTGCAGGGCGCCTGGCCATTTGGCGTGGTTGAAGCGATCTGGTCCGTCGTGGCCGTGCTGCGGTTCCTCAAGGCGCGCTAGGCTGGCGCGCGGGCCGAATCGGGAACATTCAGACGTTGCAGCAACAAGCCTGGTTCATCGACACGGAACTCGATGCGACGAGGGACGTCCGTCTGCTCGTTGCCAGAACCGCTGGCACCTGTGCCTCGGCTTGTGACAAGACTGATATTCGGCTCGTCCACAAAATAGGCCCGCGTGACAGCGCGATCGCGCGATCGGGCGTCAATACGCAACGCCTGGATGATGTCGCGCCGCGATACAGTCAGGTGGCGGCCCGCGCCGTAGCAGATGACCAGACGGTCTTCGGTCAAGACCGTCGGCTGCCAAATGAAGACCTTGGACAATCCCACGGCACAGATGATTCCAAAAACACCCAACACAATTAAGACCCCGGCGACCCGCGGATGTGATTTGTGCAAAATGATGTGCAGCACGGCAACTTCCAGGATCGTGGAGGCGGCCACAACAAGCGTCATGATAAAGTCGATGCCGGTTCGGTGATAGTAGAACACCTGCGCGCCGGCCGCCCGCCCGCCTGCCAAAGGGCGCCGCCACTGGAGAAGGCCGAGGCAGAAAAGTCTTATCAAGACAGCCTACTCCCAATCGAGCCTCTATTCTATACGATACTGACATTATGCCGTTTAGTGATCCCTCTCAATGGTGCAATGAACAAAAGCTTTTTGCTTCTTTTTCTCGAAAAAGAAGGTCTTGCTTACCTTTGACGCCGGGGGTTTGAACTTAGAGGCAAATACCCTAACCTACCTCCTACAAGAGCGGCCGCGCAAAGCGGCCCAATGCGGCAGCCCCACGGCACATGCCGGGGCCAGGGAACGGAAGGGATGAGTGATGGACCATCATGGTTCGGGAGCGCTCGATCAGGCCGCTACACGTCATCCGTGGGAGGCGCATTACCCCCCTGATGTCAGCTGGCACCAGAATGTGACGCCCGGCACGCTGCCGGACTTGCTGGCCCGCGCGGCCCAAAGCTGGGGCGACAAGCCCGCAATCGAATACCGGGACCGCCAGATCAGCTTCACCGCCCTGCAGGAACTGGTTGACCGCATGGCCGCCGGCTTCATCGCCGCCGGCTACGGGCCGGGCGCCACCATCGCCCTGCTTCTGCCCAACACGCCCTGGCACACGGTCTGTTTCTTCGCCGCCCTCAAGGCCGGCGCCAAGCTGGCGCATCTCAGCCCGCTGGATGCCCCGCGCGAGCTGATGTTCAAGATCTCCGACAGCGGCGCCGCCGTGGTCGTCACCACCAATCTGGGCGGCCTGGCCGCCGGCGCGGCCAAGCTCGCCGCCATGGGCGCCGTGGCCCATGTCCTGGTGGGGGAGGACGCGCAATGGGGCGGCACCACCGGCGATCCGGTGACCTACTCAGACAAGGTCACGAACCTGGCGCTGCTGCTGGACAGCCAGCCGCCGGCCGAATGGCCCCACATCCGGCCCGAGGACCTGGCGCTGCTGCAATACACCGGCGGCACCACCGGCATGCCGAAGGGCGCCATGCTGACCCACGCCAACATGATCGCGGCCACCCATTCCTATCTCGGCTGGCGGGATAGCGACGTGCCGCCTTCCGGCACCCAGCGGGTGATCGGCGTG
>CAZZYR010000252.1:0-4400 GCA_964658235.1 uncultured Acetobacteraceae bacterium
CCGCTGGCGGACCTGCTGTTCACCGGCATCGCGCAAACCGCCGCCCGCTCCGTCTGGTCCAGCGGCGTGCAAAGTGACGCAAGCTGGGCTGTCAACGCCGCCCACACCATCCGCGCCGGCATCCAGATCACCGGCGAACGCACCGTCTCGCGCACCATGTCCGACGTGCTCGCCTTGGACGCGAACGGCGCGCAGCTCAGTCAATCACCGGAAACCCTGTTGGCCAGCACAGGCAAGACCGGCGGCATCTACGGCATCTACCTGCAGGACGAATGGACTCTGCAGCCCGGCCTCACACTGAATTACGGCGGCCGTTTCGATGCGGTGGACGAATACACGCACGAAGCCCAGTTTTCCCCGCGCATCAACCTCGTCTGGCAGCCGGACCGCGCTACCACATTCCACGCAGGCTATTCCCATTACTTCACCCCGCCGCCCTTCGAACTCGTCGGCGGCAGCACCATCGCCCTCTTCGCCAACACCACCGCGTCCGCCACCGTCAAGCAGGACAACAACGTCCGCGCCGAACATGACAACTATTTCGACATCGGCGCCGAACGCATCCTCGCCCCCGGCCTGCGCGTCACCCTGGACAGCTACTACAAGCAATCGCGCCAACTGATCGATGAAGGCCAATTCGGCGCCCCCATCATCCTCAGCGCCTTCAATTACGCCCACGGCCAAGTGGACGGCGCCGAAGCCGCCGCCAGCTACGATCGCGGCCCGCTCTCGCTCTATGCCAACGCCGCCGTCTCCCGCGCCGTCGGCAAGGACATCGACACCGCCCAATTCAACTTCCAGCCCGACGAACTCGCTTACATCCACGGCCACTACATCCATCTCGACCATGATCAGACATGGACCGGCTCCGGCGGTGCCGCTTACGGCCTCTTTACCGCCACCTCCCACCCCACCCGCGTCTCGCTCGATCTGCAAGTCGGCAGCGGCCTGCGCACCAGCACGCCCACTATCCCGAACGGCCGCGCGCTGCCCGGCTACTACGTCGTCAATCTCAGCGCCGTCCAGGCCCTCCCCAGCATCGCCCGCGGCCTGCACCTCCGCCTGGACGTGCTGAACCTTCTCGATCGCATCTATGAAATCCGCGACGGCGCCGGCGTCGGCGTCGGCGCCCCCCAATTCGGCCTCCGCCGGACCGTGCTGGCCGGGATTTCACAAAGTTTCTGAGAGCGACACATCATTAAACGGACTTACCCAGCCCATCCACAAGACAGCAGTCGCGGCCAGGCTTAACCAGGCCCTCCGCAAAAAACCCGTCATGGCCCGGCTTGCGTTTTATCCGCTTCCGGTCTCTGGCGGCCGCTGAAGCCCCAGGCGCCTGCGCACGAGTTCCTGAAGAATCTGCGCCATGAACACCGGCAGACCTAACAAATATCGCCGCCACAGCCTGCGTGGTTCCGTCACCAGGCGATCGAGCCACTCAAGACCAAACGTGATCATCCATTGTGGCGGCCGGTGCACAAATCCTGCCACCCGGTCAACCAGAGCCCCCGCCGTGAGCGCCACGGAAACGTTCAGACTTTCCCAATTCTGATAGATCCAAAGTTCCTGCCTTGGCATGCCCATGGCCAAAATAAGGAAATCAGCGCCACTCGCGTTGATGGCATCAACCACGCTGCGGTTCTCGGCAGAACCAGGTGACATATCGAAAAAACCGTCGTGCCATCCCGCAATCCGCACACCCGTCGCCTCTGCGTGTTTCCGGGCCGCCGTGCTGACAACGCTCTCCTTGCCGCCCAACCAAAAGATCGCATTGCCCTGCGCCGCCATGCCGCGGCCAACATCCCCGATCCAATCGGGCGCCGTGCTCCGCTGAATTCTGGATCCGGTCAGGATTGCCACTGCCAGCACCGCACCTGCGCTGTCGGCATAGACGATGTCCGCATCTCGCGCCATGTCGCGTATCCACGGCGCTTTCCGTGCGAGTGTCATCAGCCACGCATTCGCGGACAAAACCAGCAAGCGCCGCTTGCTCCGCATTGCCGCCAGCATCTCCTGAACGAGCGCGGCCCCGCCAATATCGTCAATCCGGATGCCTAGAACTTCATGCGAACGATACGCCGCTTGCGTCATTACCGGTGAACTATGAATGGCAGTCCTCACATTCATGTTAACTCACCTTTAAGGGGCCTGCTGACGTCGTTTGCAGTTCACCAGGACTTATCCGAAACACCCACTATGTCGAGCACACCTGGACTAGGAAAATCCAATAATTAAAAAGCTACCGGGGGTTGTGCGACTTGCGAGTTACGACAACCCGAAACCGGTGCCGGGGCATACGAACATGTAATGTCATTGCGCTTTGATGCTTACCGGCCCTGTCGGATCCGCTGGCGCCATCTGCAAACCTTGAGCCGCCCAGTCAGCGATGCTACTGAATAGCCGCACGTTTTGAAGGCCGGCATGAAAATCCTGCTAGTCGGCGGAAACGCCGCTGTTCGTGGCGGCGTAGAACTCTTCTGTGAAAGAGCATTCGCGGCGCTCACGGAAATCGGCGGTCACCGTGTCGAACGAATCCAAAGCAATACCGCTTTCCTGACGTTCAAAAGGCTGGGGCTGCCCCTGCGGTGCATCCGGCAATTGTTCCTTGCCAGAGGTCAGTGGGATTGCGTGTGGTTGCAATACGTCAATTTTCCTGAACTGTTGCTGCTGGCCATTTGCCGTGTGTTCGGATACCGCGTTTTGGTGACGCCCCATCTCGGCGCCAATTGGGCGTCCCAGTCGCGTCCCGTGCTCCGCTGGACAGGCCTGAAGCTTCTGGGCCTCGCGTCCGGGTTGGCTCTCCTGTCGGCAACACAGGATGACGAGCTGAGCCTGCCCCCGAGCGTCCCGCGTTACGCGATCAAAACTTTCCTGCCACGCACTTTCCCAGCACATGTCCACCGCACGGCGCCGGACGGTTCAGGTCTTGCATTGCTCCACGCTGGCAGGCTCTCGGAAGGAAAAGGAACATTTGCGTTTCTGGACGTGTGCTCCAGGCTGAAGGACGCCAACCGCCCCTTCACCGCGCGCATCATCGGCAACGCCGATCAGGAAACACGGCAGCGCATCAGCGCAATCATCCAGGAGCGTGGTCTCGAGACTTCGGTGACAATGCTCGGCGCCATGCCCGAAACATCCATGATGGCAGCCCTCGCCTCCGCCGACATACTCGTCCACCTGTCGGATATCGACTCGTTTCCGCTCATCGTGCTGGAAGCAATCGGCTGCGGCGTGTTCCCAATCTGCAAGGATCTGCCTGGCGCGCGCCTCATGACTCAAAATTACTGCGGTCACATTGTTGCCGGATCAGCCGCAGCATCGCTCGCCGCGGATTATCTTTGCGGCACATCCGTCACCACTCAAATAGCGGCGGCACACTCCGCGAGCAGGCGCGTTGCCGCGGATTACGCTTGGAGCGCGTGCGTCACGGTTCTGGAGGCGGCCCTGAAGGCGGTCTGCGTCTGACCCACATCGGATCCGCATCCACGCGGGGCTGACAAACGCGCAACCACCTCCCGGAACACCGCCTTCCACCCCCGCCCCCCCCACGCTATAGCCGCCCCACATGGACGATCTCGCCCCCCCGCACCCCGCCCTCCTGCCCGCCGGCCTGCGGGACCTGCTCCCGCCGGACGCGCAAACCGAAGCGGCCAGCGTCGAGGCCCTGATGGCCGTCTTCGCCAGCCATGGTTACGCCCGCGTCAAACCACCGCTGCTGGAATATGAGGAAACCCTGCTTGCCGGCGCCGGCGCCGCGCTCGCGGACCAGGTCTTCCGCATCATGGACCCGGACAGCCACCGCATGATGGCCGTGCGCGCGGACATCACCCCGCAAATCGCCCGCATCGCCGCCAGCCGCCTCGCCGGCAGCCCCCGCCCGCTGCGCCTGTCCTATGCCGGCCAATGCATCCGCACCCGCGCCCAGCGGGACTCGGATCGCCAGGTCGCCCAGGCCGGCATCGAACTCATCGGCCACGATTCCGCCGAAGCGGACGCCGAAGCCATGCTCGTCGCCGCCGAAGCCCTCGCCGCCCTCGGCCTGCCCCGCCTCAGTCTCGACCTCACGCTCCCCACCTTCGCCCCCGCCCTCCTCGATGACGCCGGCGTCACCGGCCCCCGCCGCCAGGCCCTCTCCCGTGCCCTGGACCGCAAGGACGCCGCCGTCGTCGCCGAACATGTTCGAAGTGCATTTGGATCCGACCACCGGAGAGAATGAACGAGACGGCGCCGCGCTCGGCTCAGAGGGCGGCTTTCTTGATCCGGAGATCGCCGCGCGGCTCCCCGCCTCGGATCTTCCGACGGGCTGGGAGAAGACCTCCAGAAACGCCGCCTGCCCTTGCGGTTCGGGCAAGAAGTTCAAGCATTGCCACGGCGCCTTGATCTAACACCCTCGCCTCAGT
>CAZZYR010000253.1:0-4382 GCA_964658235.1 uncultured Acetobacteraceae bacterium
CTCCGCCCCCGCCTCCACCGCCGATCGCGCAGGAAGTGCCGGTGGTGCAGCCCAACGTACCGCCGCCTGGCCTCGATCCCTTCGCGGAGGCCTCGGACCCGCCGCCCGCCGCCAAGCCAGCGCCAGCCTACGCCCCCCCATCGGCCGCCCCGCCACGCCCGGCCGCATCCCTCGTCACCGCGGATCCGCAAGCCCTGGTGGCCGCCTTCATGGACGGCGCCGGGCTGGGCGATCTCACCCCGCAGGACCCTCTCACCGCCCTGCACAATGCCGGCGCCGCCTTCCGCGCCTTCGTCTCCGGCCTGCGCGAAGCCCTGATGGTGCGCGCGGAAATCAAAAGTGCCATGCGCATCGACCAGACTTTCATCCGCGCAAAGGGCAACAACCCGCTGAAATTCTCCGCCGGCGACGATGACGCGCTGACGGCGCTGCTTGGCACCGGCCGCCGCACGGACATGACTCCGCAAGCCGCAGTATCCGAAGCCCTGCGGGACCTCCGCCACCACGAACAGGCCACCATGCCCGCCGTGCAAACTGCCTTGCGCGCGCTGCTGGACCGGCTGGACCCCGCCATTTTCCGCGCCACCGGCGACGAACAGGGCGGCTTCCTCCCCGCCCAGAAGCGCGCCCGCGCCTTCGAAGCCTATGAGGCGGAATACGCAAAACTTCGCGCCGCACTCGCCGACGATTTCGATACGGTGTTTGGCCGCCGCTTCTCGGAAGCCTACGAAGCCATGGTCGAAGATTTTATCAAGGCGGAACGCAACCCATGACCAGAACATCCGCCTTCGTGTTCACGGCCCTGCTCGCCGGCTGCGCAGCACCACCCAAACCGCCGCCGCCCCCTGTGCTTGACCTAAACATCACCGCCGGCGCGGACCAGAACCCGGAAACGGACGGCCATCCCGCCCCCGTTGGCATCCGCCTGTATTACCTTGGCGCCACCGGCGGCTTCGAACGCGCGGACGTCTACGCCCTGATGAACGCCGAAGCCGCGACCCTGGGGCCGGACCTGCTCGGTAGCGAAACCTTGCTTCTCAGTCCTGGACAAACCATGAAGGTGCATCGGGAACTAAAACCCGGCACGCAGTTCCTCGGCGCCACCGTTTTGTTCCGCGACATCGATCACGCAAAATGGCGCGCGGACGCGCCGGTGGCGCCGAACGGGCCAACCGCCTTGAATCTTACAACGCAAAAGCTGAGCATGAGTCTGAAACAATGAAGAAAGGAAGCACTTCTTTTTTGAAAAAAAGAAGCAAAAAACTTTTATCAATTAAGCCCGAACTCACCTTGGCCGGGCTTGTCCCGGCCACCCACGCGGTGCCGACGCACCACGCCCAATCCCAAAATCACCAAGCTAAAACCGCCTTCTTCTTGGTGTCCTTGGTGCGCTTGGTGGTGAATCCTTCCTTTCTTCATTCACCACACCTCCCCCAATGACCTGGACCAACAAAATCCTCTGGCGCGAAGGCATGTTCCTCCGCGCCCAGCACTTCCAGCAGCAGGAACGCTACCTGCAAGCCGAAGCCCGCGTGCGCCTCGCCGCCCTGCGCCCCCACCCGTGGGGCGTGGCCACCCTCAGCCTGGACCGCGACCTCCTCACCACCGGCCGCTTTGCCGCCCTCTCCGCCACCGGCCTGTTCGAGGACGGCACCGTCTTCAATCTCCCGCGGGACGCCGATCACCCGCCGCCGCTGGACCTCAACCCGAACGTCCGCAACGCCGTGGTGTACCTCACCGTCCCCATCAGCCAGGCCGGCGCGCAGGAAGTCGCCGCCGAGGACGCCAGCGCCGCCCGCTGGGACCTTGCCAGCTTCGAAGCCTATGACACCCATTCCGGCTCCCCCCAGCCCGCCGAACTCGAAATCGGCCGCATGCGCCTGCGCTACATGCTGGAGACGGACAACCGCGCCGGCTTCGTCGGCATCGGCCTCGCGCGAATCCAGGAAGTCACCGCGGACCGCAAGGTAATCCTGGACGAACGCTGGATCCCGCCCGCGCTGATCTGCGGCGCCGTGCAGCCGCTGGCGGGCCTGGTGGCCGAATTCGCCGGCATGCTCAGCCAGCGCGGCGAGGCGCTTGCCGCCCGCCTGGCCGCCCCTGGCCAGCACGGCGTGGCCGAGGTGCAGGACTTCCTCGCCCTGCAAGCCATCAACCGCTGGCAGGCGCTCCTCGCCCACTGGGCAGACGCCGCCAACATCCACCCCGCCGACCTCTATGAAGTCTTTGTGCAGATGGCAGGCGAATTCTCAACCTTCTACGCCGAGGGCACCCGCCGCCCGAACGCCTACCCTGCCTACCGGCATGAGGACCTGCAACGCAGCTTCGCGCCCGTGGTGGCGGACCTCCGCCAGCTTCTCGCGCGCCCAATGGACCCCAACGCCATCCCCATTCCGCTGCGCCAGGCCAGCAAATCCCCAGTCTGGGTCGGCCAGATCGTCGATCGTTCCATCCTCGCCGCCGCCCAGTTCGTGCTTGTGGTCCACGCTGAAATGCCCGCCGACCTGCTGCGCCGCCGCATGCCGGACCAGGTCAAGATCGGTTCCAACACCACCATCACCCAACTCGTTAATGTCCAGCTTCCCGGCATCCCCGTCCGCCCCTTGCCCGTCGCACCCCGCCAGCTTCCCTTCTACGCCGGCGCCGTCTATTTCGAGCTGGAGCGCAACGCCCCGCATTGGCAGCACATGCAACAGGCCGCGTCCTTCGCCATTCATCTCTCCGGTGAATTTCCGGGACTGCGCATGGAGCTTTGGGCGATCAAGGGGAGCTGAGGCGAGGGTAGAAGAACGTCTTTTTTAAAAAAAGAAGGCATTCCTTCCTTGGCTTAAACTGACCCGCGCCTGGATAACATGCGTTGTTCAGCATTTGCGCCGTATGCCCGCATATGTGTCGTGGTTCGGAGACCCGATTCATGCTCACAGCCCCCATCTCCTCGCGCGCCCTGACCAGAGCCTATGTCTTTGCCCTGCTGATCATCGCAAGCCTGTCCATCGCGTCCCACATCGCGCTGGAAGCCAGCCTGCAGAGCAACGAGGGCAGCGCCGCTGTGATCAACAGGTCCGGACGCCAGAGAATGTTTTCGCAGCGGATAGCGTCCCTGGCCGGCCAGTGGAAAGCCGGCGACGCAACTGCGCGGGCGGAGTTACGCGCCGCGACAGGCGAATTCGAGACCGCCCACGAATTTCTGCTCCTGGCATTGCAGGGCGAGGCCGTGCGTGAGGACGGCGGCCGGGAGCTTCAGGCGATCTATTTCGGGCCGAACTCTCTCGATACGCAGGTCCGCAGTTTCATCGCGGACGCGCGCCAGGTGGCCGCACTCGAACCCAACGATCCGCGGATTGCCCTGCCGCTCTCCCGCATTGTGGTGGAGGCACGCCAGCCTTTGCTGACCGCCCTGAACAACGTGGTCGGCATCGAGCAGGCGCGAAGCGAGACGCGGCTGAACCGGCTGGAACAACTGCAATGGGCAATCCTCATAACGGTGCTGGTCACGCTGATGATCGAGGCGTCCTTCATCTTCCGTCCCATGATCAAGAAGATCGCTGACTACACCCACGAGCTCGTGCGCATCGCGACAACCGATTCGCTGACCGGCCTGGCCAATCGGCGCAGCTTCCTCGAACAATGCGAAGTCGAATGCGCCCGCGCCAGGCGCTATGGCCGGCCGGCCGGCATCCTCATGATCGATCTCGACCATTTCAAGTCGATAAACGACACGTATGGGCATGCCGCGGGCGACGCGGTGCTGGCTGAGACCGGCAGGGTTCTGCATGATTCGTTCGGCCAGATCGGCATCGTCGGCCGGCTCGGCGGCGAAGAGTTTGGCGTCCTGCTGCTAGAGACGGCGCTCCCCGAAGCGGTGCATGTGGCGGAGCGGCTGCGCCAGTTTTTCGCAACGATGAAGGTGCGTTGGCAGGACCAGACCATTCGCCTCACCGCAAGCATCGGCTGCACGTGCATCGACAAGGATATCACCCGCCTTGACGATGGTCTGCGCCGGGCGGATCAACTCATGTATCTGGCAAAACAAAACGGCCGAAACCGGGTCGTCGCCAACACCGCAATGCTGGCTCTTACCTAGGAGTCGCCCATAACGGACGAAACCTGCGCCGCGACGCAATACCTCACGTCCTTATCGTATTCTGTCAGTCAAAGTCTTGAAAATCTCCATTCGCGCCTTGGTGGACGCCATCCGTCACGCCGCCGCGCCTGCTTTGGCCATGGTCTAGCTTTTCCCAGGGGCTCGTTTAAGAAACGTTCCGGGGTAGGAGAAGCGCGCCATGAGCGACAATCCGTTTTCAGAACCAGACGACTCGGACCGCACGGTCTTCATTCCGTCGCCAGGCGGCCGGCGCCCGCCCGCCTCACCCGCCGCCCCC
>CAZZYR010000254.1:0-4349 GCA_964658235.1 uncultured Acetobacteraceae bacterium
GGTGCGCGGCACTCCTGATGGTGGCCCACAAATCTGGCGGCGTCCGCGGCTGCCGTGGCGCGCAATGGGTCCATGTCAAGCCGCGTGCGAGGGGTGCGATGTCTGGCATTCCCGGATAGAGTGCGATCAGCCGCACATCATGATTGCGGCGGCGCATCGCATCAGCCATGTCGGCCCAGATCAGTTGCGCGCCGGCCTGCTCGGAATGCGAAACCGCAAAGACGATCCTAGGCAAGATACGAGAACAGGCTAGCCGCCGTCGGCGCAGGCAGCATGCACCTTTCCGATGGCCCGCATCATTGCGTCTGCGTCCGGGTCAGCAGCAGCAACGTCGCCACTGGATTTGTAATCAGGTATCGCAGCACGTATTTGCGTGGTTCCTGCCAGGCGCGGAACAGCCATTCCAGCGAGTGGTTCTGCATCCATAGCGGCGCACGCTTTACCTGTGATGAAAAGTAATCGAACAAACCGCCACAGGTTACAATGCAGCCAACGCCATCCAGCAAAGCGGCATTGCGCGTGACGAAATCGAGCTGCATCTTCACACCGAGGCCAACCCAAAGAATGTCTGGCTTCAAATCGCGCAGCGTCTCGATGATCTGCGCCTCGTCCGCCCGGGAGAAATAGCCGTTGCGGCGCCCCACGATCCGCAGTCCAGGATACAGCGCGCGCAGTTTCTCGGCCGCAGTCGCGTTATTTGCCTCGCTTGAGCCCAGCAGGAAGAAGCTTTGCCCGGTCCGCTGTGCCGCTTGCGCCACATCGTGAACAAGGTCGGTTGTCGCCGCGCGCTCAGGTAAAGGAAAGCGCGTAAGCCGCGAAGCCCATACAAGCGGCTGGCCATCGGCTGTCACTGCATCGGCCTGTCGGAACTTGGCGCGGAATATTGGGTCCTTGGCATAGAGATACACGACTTGTCCATTGGCGGCGTAGATCAGTTTGGGTTTGTCGCCGGAGGCTACGCGCGCTGCGGCAGCGTTAACGATCCTCTCCGCCCATTCGTGACGGCTGTGCACCCCGATCGGTATGCCGCCGACCACGATCGTCGGTTCGGATATGCTGGCTGTCATCTGAACGGAGCTCCCGCAGCAAACGGGGCATTGACGCGCGCCGGCTTCTTGTTGAGCAGGCAATACATGATCAGCATAATAACCCAGGTGGACGTTCCCCTGTCGAGGATCGACGTTTCGAGCAGATCATGGAGACAACCAAAGGCAAGGATGGCGCAAACCAAGAATCTCGACGTATGAGCCGGGAGTTCCTGCAGGAACAACTGCCGGAATGGCTGCACGATCAGCGTAGCCAACACGATTGCCAGTCCGATGGCGCCGGTCTGGATGAGGATCTGGATATAGCCGTTATGGGCGTGGTCTACGGTGGTCACCCAGCCCGATGCGTATTGGTAGATTGGGCTCGCCTCACCGATGGCCCAGAAGGAGCCGTATCCCGCCCCCAGCCAGAGATGGTCCGATGCATATTGAAGGAGCACGGGCCAAATCTGCACCCGACCGGTCAAGGCGGCTGGATCGTCGAAGACACTCGCCGCAGGCGAGAGCGGATTGCCGATAACCGCAATTGTAACGAGACAAAGGCCGATTGCCAGGAAACCGGCGATCCGGCGTAAAGCGGGGTTGTTGTAGGCAATATGCGCCGCAACGCCAATCAGAAGGGCCGCAAACACAAAGCCGCCCGAGGTTTTGGAATGCGTCTCATACAAGAACGCCGACGTCAACACGATCAATATCGGCCCGATCAGCGTGGACCGAACGCGCCGCGCCTCGTGCACAAACATGATGAGGGCGATAGCACAGAAAGCGCCGGCCTCGTTCTTATGGTTATGGATGCCGCGCCAATTGCCGACAAGACTCTGATCCTGCTCGCCGGCCTGATGCACCGCCAATGGGAACAAGGCGACCGCAAGCCAGTCGAGCACCAATATCGATACCAGCGCCGCGAGTAGCAGGCGCAGCACCTGCCGGTATGTCATCTGGTCGATTGCGTAGGCCACACTGAGAATGATGATGGTCGTGAATGTCAATCGCCGGAAGGCACTGGATGGATCGATCGCCCATATCAAGCTCAGCCAGAACCAGCCGAGGATCGGCAAGAATGTTTTCGGCACAGACAGCAAAAAATGCGCGCCGTTTGCGCGGACGCCCGAAGCCATAATGGTCAAAAACAGCAGCACGAAGCAGAGCTGCCGCCCGAAATCGCCACCGGAGGAGACGCCGGTATTTGAAAGCCCGATGTCACCATATAGAACGATACCGGGAGCGTCCCATGCGTAGCTCAGAAAGATGATTGTGAACAGCACACAGGATGGGACCACACCCGCCGTGCTGGTGCGGTCCGCGGCGGAGAACCGGCCCATCTGTATGCTCGACGGCGTCATCGGTAGCCTTCGAGGAGTATCGTTTGCCGGATCTAACGCGCGCCCGATCCGGCGATCACGGCGGGGACAGTTTTCAAAATGATGCGCAAGTCTAACCACACTGACCAGTTATCGACATAGTTTGTGTCAAACCGGACACGCTCCCGGAACGTCGTGTCACTTCGGCCGCTGATCTGCCAAACGCCGGTCAACCCGGGCCGGAATGCGTAGTATTTGGAGACGTCCGCGCCATACAGATGGATCTCCTGTTCAACGATCGGGCGCGGCCCAACAAGACTCATATCCATCCGCAGGATGTTGAGCAGCTGCGGGAGCTCGTCGAGGCTGGTTTTGCGCAGAAACTTGCCAACCGGCGTCACGCGCGGGTCATTGCGGAGCTTCCGGTTCGTCCTCCAGTTCTCCGCCTCGCCGGCGTCAGACAGCAGCAGGTTTGCAAGGAGGTCGTCGGCATTCACCCGCATGGATCGGAACTTGTAGCATTTGAATGGGCGCCCGCCCCGCCCCACGCGCGGCTGAACATAAAAGACCGGGCCGCCATCCAGCCGAACCGCCAGCGCAACAAGAAAGAACACGGGCAGAAGGAAGAGAAACGCCGAGCCGGCCAAAATCAGGTCAATGGCAGATTTCGCAGCGCGCCCGATTGCAGTCGGCGTGTTTTCCCGCGGTTGCAGTCCCTGAACCTGCACGTTTTGGACAACGTATGGGTAGCCTTTTAGGACGCTGAGAGTAGGACTCATCTTATCGCTCACTGCACGGCTCCGAATACTAAAACCATAACGCCGCTTGCAGACATCGTCAGTGCTAGCATGGCGCCCTACTTGGGTGCAGCGCAACAAAGATCGTATTGGTGCCAATAAACTCGGCGTGACTACTGAACTGATGACAGTAGAAACACAACCCGCACAGTTCTGTTCGGGCCTTGACTACAACCTAGGGTTTTGCGGGGCCGTCTAGTTCATCTTTTCGTTGACAGCGCAGCGGTATGTGGAGACGACAAGGCTCTGACACGTCTACTGGATGTCAGAAGATGATGCTTCGCGAACATCCATGATTTGAGACTGACGCAAAGTTTGCCCGCGAACGACCGGCGCAGTCGGGCCCACGGACACCAATCCTTAACTCCCCGGTGAACGCAATCCGCCTTGGCGCGTTCGCTGCCTATTCAGGGCTATGACGCCCGGACCGGAGTGCCTGTCATGTTGCGCTATGCTCTGCTGTTCGCCATCATCTCCCTCGTCGCCGGCGTGCTTGGCTTCAGCGGCATTTCGGCCGCCACTGCGGGCATCGCCAAAATATTCTTCTTCATCGCCATCGCTATCTTCCTGCTGTTCGTGATCCTGGCGATCACCGGGATCAATCTGATCAGTTGACGCAAACCCCAGGTGTGGCCGCGCACAGGCTTCCGGAAACCGTCCGCCGCAATATAGACCGCGTGCTCCTGTTGGAAGACCACGCAACGCGCACACAGGGGCTCGCCGCCACAATCGGCGACGCCATTGGCCGATCCGTCGGCACCATCACGTTCGCCATACTGCACATCGCCGGATTTGGCGGCTGGGTTGTGTACAACCTGAGTGGTTGGCCAGGGCACCCACCGCTCGATCCTTATCCGTTCAATCTGCTGTCCACATTTGCATCCTGCGAAGCTGTTGTTCTGGCGGCGTTCGTACTGATGACCCAGAACCGGATGTCATCGCTCGCGGACCGCCGAGACCATCTTGACCTGCAGGTCAACCTGACCGTGGAGCAGGAGACATCCATGATCATCCAGATGCTGGACCGGATTAGTCGGAAGCTGGAGATTCCGCCGGACGCCAATCAATCCGCTGTCCAGCTCAGCCAGACATCCACGCTGGAGCGGCTGGTGGAGGAACTGCACGAGCGGTTTCCCGATGTGCAAGGGGAGTTGCCTGAGTAGAAGCAAGGCCTTCTTTTTTGAAAAAAAGAAGCAAAAAACTTT
>CAZZYR010000255.1:0-4333 GCA_964658235.1 uncultured Acetobacteraceae bacterium
GGGACGTCTGGATAGGACGGGCCACGGAGGGCGTTCCATGCAATCACCCCACGCACGCGGCGCAACTGCGGCCATCTGGGCCTGCAGTCTGATGTGCCTGGTCTCGCAGGCCCATGCCCAGGCCGTAGGACCACTCCAACCCACCCAGGCTTTTGACCCGCCCACAGTAGATCGGCTCTTCGGCACCTGGGGCGGCGTGCAGACCGAATTGGCGCGGCAGGGGATCAATCTTCAAGTCGATGCCGTGACCGAGTTCGCCGGCAATGTCAGCGGCGGCACCAAGCAGGGCGCCACGTTCGCCAACCAGGTGGGCGTCCAGGCGGACGTGAACTGGGAACGCCTGGCCGGCATCACCGGCCTGTCCACGCACGTCATTATCGTCAGCCGGTCCGGCAACAGCGACAGCGCGCTGTTTGGTGACAATTTCTCGCCCGTCCAGGAAGTCTATGGCTCAGGCGGCAACGTCCTGCTGCACCTGGTGTCCGCCTACGCGCAGGAGACGCTGCCAGGCGGCCGGCTGGATGTCGCGGCGGGCCGCATGAACGTGGAGAACGATTTCGCCAGTTCGCCGCTCTACTGCAACTTCGTCAACAATGGTCTGTGCGGAGATCCCAAGGCCCTCCCCGGCGGCGACCGCGGCCACAGCGCCTATCCGGACGCCGTCTGGGCGGCGCGCATCCAGTTCCTCCCCACGCCAACGACCTACATCCGCTCCGGTATCTATCAGGTGAACCAGGGCCTTTATAGTAACGCGAACTTCCGCACCGGCTTCAAATTCGACGATTCCCAGACCTCCGGCGTCTACCTCCCCATCGAATTCGGCTGGACGCCCTCCTTCGGCGCGGACCGGCTCCCCGGACATTACAAGCTCGGGTTCGGCTACGACGATTCGTCCGGCTACAAGGATTTCGGCAACGCCCTGGCCGCCGCCCGCGTGCCTGGCTTCGCCGCCACATCCCGCAGTGGCAACACCCAGCTTTGGGCGCTCGCGGACCAGATGCTGTTGCGCAGCGGCCCGGGCGACGGCGCCGGCCTGGTGGCGCTCGCCGGCTTCATCCACAATGATCCGAACAACTCAGCCTACGCCGAACAATATTTTGTCGGCGCGGTTGAACGCGGCTTCTGGAAAGCCAGGCCGCAAGACGCTATCGGCCTGCTGTTCACCTACGAAACCGTCAGCGGCCGCCTGGCCAACGTGCAAGGCATAGAGGCGGCGTTCGGCCTGCCTTTAACTAACGGCGCCACCGGCGTGCAGGGCCGCGAAATGATCCTGGAGACCAATTACGACATCCAGGTATTCCGCGGCGTGAATGTGGAACCGGATTTCCAATATGTGGTCCACCCCAACGCGCAATCCTCCATCGCCAACGCCGCCGTCTTCGGCGTCAAGGCGCACGTGGAGTTCTGACCCCGCCGCCTTGCGCGATGCCTTACCGATAGATGGTGGAGAATGCTGCAACATCCATCGACCCGCTGCCCCGTTGCGTTTCCGTGCCGAACGCCATTCCATTGAAGTACACCGTCGAAGGGATCGTGCCGTTGGCCACCAGGTAAGCCAGCATCGCCTTCAGGTCGATGGTGCAATGCCCCAGATCCGCGCGGTCGCGCGGCATGAACAAAATATCCGGGACATGCCCCGCCGGCCTGTCAATCGCCACCGTCCAGACAGTGCCGGATCCCTCGAACGTGCCTATGGTCTCCGCCCCGTTTACGTAATCCGCGGAATAGGCCGGCGTGTGCAGGAAAACCTCGATCTCGAACGCGTTCGTCGCATTGTCCCCGGGCTTCTCCGTCAGGAACAAATCGTCAATCACGTCGAAGCCATCCAGCTGCCCGCCAAAAGTCGCGTCATGCGTCTCGCTCAGCGTATCGATCAGCCCAACCGGCCGCGGCGGAATCGGCGTCGGCACCACCGTATTGTCGTAGTCGCCAAAATCGATCGCGCTGAAATCATAGATTCCCGCCTTCGCCGCCGCATCCGGCCACCGCCACACAAAGCGCGTCCCAGCCGGAAACGCCCCCGGCGCGATCGAAATGCTCTCCGTGTAGTCCCTGCCCTGAACCAGAGAACCTTTGTTGAATGGCGCGATATACGCCAGATACGGCCCCGCCGCATACGCCTCGTTGTCGTTGACCACCTTCGGCGTGATCTCGGCTGGAGCCTTGGTCCCTGGCTGTGCGACATCCGACGCGCCGCCCAGCCACACTGTCGCCGCCAGCAGGCGCACCAACGCAGAAATGCTTTTCATGAAACCAGTCATCTTGTCTCCCATGCCACGCGCCGCCATGCTCGGCGGGAGTGTGTCGGTGCCAGATTCAATCCACAAGCTGGGTAGCCACAGGCGAAGATGATGCGAAGCTCTCCCTTTTTCGTTCCATGATGCCACTGCCCGTGCCATGGCGCTTCGGAAAAGCGAGGCCTCATCATCGCAGGACGGCGCGGCGGCCCATTATCTGCTGGAGGCGGACGTAATGGCCCGTTGCCAGCTTGGAGCGCGGCCATGAGCTGGGACACCGTGGAACCGTACAACCGTGGGTTCCAGGAATTTTCCGCGGCGTTCGAGAGTATCGGCTTTGAGAACTTGCACCGCGGCGCACTGGCGTTCTTGCCAGCTTGTCCCGGTCTCGCTTTGGACATTGGAGCGGGAAGCGGGCGCGATGCGCGATGGTTTGCCGCGCAGGGCTGGGAGGTGGTGGCCGTGGAGCCGGCGGCGGCGATGCGCGAGGCGGCGCGGGCGGCGCATCCAGACTCGGCCGTCCGGTGGATCGAGGACCGGTTGCCAGCACTGGCTGGCGTGCATCGGTTGGGGCTTGCGTTCGATCTTGTTTGGCTCAGCGGCGTGTGGATGCATGTGTCCCCGGAGGACCGCAAACGCGCCATGCGCAAGCTCGCAACCCTGCTGAAGCCGGGTGGCCGGCTGGTCATGACATTGCGGCATGGGCCGGCGGCGGAAGACCGGCCGATGTGGCCTGTGGACGCGCATGAGGTGGAACGGCTGAGCCTGGAATTCGGCCTGACCCTGCGGGTGGCCACGGAATTGGCAGATGACCTGCAAGGGCGGCCGGACGTGCGCTGGCAGACGGTTATCCTCGACCTTCCAAACGACGGCGCCGGCGCGCTTCCGCTGCTGCGCGGCGTGATCTTGCGACAGGAAAAATCGGCGACCTACAAGCTGGCGCTGTTGCGCTGCATCGCGCGGATCGCGGACGCGTCGGCAAACGTGGCGCGCGAGGCCGAGGATCATGTCGAAGTGCCACTGGGGCTGGTGGCTCTGTACTGGATACGTATGTACAAGCCGCTTGTGGAGCAGGGCCTGCCGCAGCGGCCTGGGCAAGCGATGGGCTTCGTGACCGATGCGTTCATGGCGTTGGGACCCATCGCCCCCTTCGATCTGCGGCCGGGAGGCCTGTTTGGCGAGATCCTGCGGCGCGCCCTCGGAGATGCCAGCCGGCTGATTGCAGCCATGCCGGCAACCCATCTGACATTCGCCGATAACAGTCCGGTCTTCCCGACCAGCTATGGTGGGCTGCCTGGAAAAGGCGAGTTCTCGAGCATCACATTGGATATGCTGTGGCGATATGGCGTCACGCGTGTGCCGCTCGCGGTGTGGCAGGCGTTGCGGCGGATGGCCGCCTGGATCGAACCCATGCTGGTGGCCGAATGGCTGCGCCTCACTAGGGAATACGCGGCACGGCAAGGCACCGAGGTGAGCGCGGACAAAGTCTTGAACGCCCTGCGATGGACCGAACCCGAGCGGGATACCGACCTTGTCCGCGGGTTGGCGCTACGGCGGCTGCAAGCTGGTGAGTCGGTCAACTGCGTATGGTCCGGGCGGCCGCTGCTGACTGAGACTTTCGATATCGACCACTGTTTGCCATGGTCCGCCTGGGCGTGCGGTGACCTGTGGAATTTGTTGCCCGCTTCGCGCGCCGTGAACCAGCGTCAGAAACGTGATCTTATCATTTCAGCAGCGGTGCTGAACGAGGCAAAGCCGCGGATCGTGGATTGGTGGCAGGAGGCCTATCTCGCCTCTGGCCCCGTGCTGCGGGAACGCTTTGCCGAGGAAGCCCGCACGACATTGCCGATCAGGCGTGAGAACGGCCTCGATTTGGAAGACTTGTTTCTGGCTTTGGATTTCAGACGGCTGCGGCTGCGCCAAGAAACGCAAATGGCTGAATGGGCCGGCGGCACCCTATGACCACGCCGTGGCAACCAGCTACAGCCTGGACGTATTGGCGGAGGGGATGAGATTCGAACTCACGGTACACCTTTACAGTGTACAACGGTTTAGCAAACCGCCGCCTTCAGCCACTCGGCCACCCCTCCGCCGGG
>CAZZYR010000256.1:0-4311 GCA_964658235.1 uncultured Acetobacteraceae bacterium
GCGTAGCACACGGACCGTAGCCGCCCCCGCCGGGCGTCGCGATGCCAAGCACGTCGCCCGGCAACAGATTGATGCGCGCGCTGCCCGGGAGCGTGTAGACGCTTCCGTCCGCGCGCTCCACCCATTGCCTCCCCACTTTGCCGTTGGCGCCTCCGTGCACGCCGCGCGGGGCGAACCTGCGGCTGGACGCTACGATCACCGCGGTCATAGACTCCAGGAAACGCAGGCGGCGCACCACGCCGCAACCGCCATGATAGGCACCCTCGCCTCCGGAACCGTGTTCGATCGAGAACTGCTCCAGCCGAACGGGGTAGCGCAGTTCCAGCACTTCAGGATCGGTGATTCGCGTGTTGGTCATGTGGGTATGGACGGCTGACTGGCCGTGAAATCCATTGCCTGCGCCGGCCCCGCCGCAGATGGTCTCGTAGTATTGCAACCTCGCATTGCCAAACAGAAGGTTGTTCATGGTGCCCTGACTGTTTGCGAGTAGGCCGAGCGCCTCTAACAACGCATTGCACACAGCCTGACTGACTTCGGTGTTCCCGGCCACCACCGCGGCGCCAGGAGCCGGCGACAGAAAGGTCCCCGGCGGGATCACGATATTCAGCGGTTTGAGGCACCCTTCGTTGAGCGGGATGTCCGTGCCAACCAGGCAGCGCATCACATACAGCACCACCGCACGCGTGACGGACGGCGGCGCATTGAAATTTTCTGGCGATTGCGGACCGGTGCCGGTGAAGTCGATTGTGACGCTGCGCCTTTCGCGATCGACGGCGATAGCCACGCAAAGCGCGGCGCCGGTATCGAGCGTGGTCCGGACGCAGCACGGTGCGATCTCCGCGAGCGCGCGCCGAACACTCTCCTCGGCATTGTTCATGACGTGGCCCATGTAGGCACGCACCACATCCCATCCGTGCTCCGCCACAATGCGGGACAGTTCCCGCACGCACGCCGCGTTGGAAGCCACTTGCGCCTGGATGTCTGCCACGTTCATGTCCGGAGCACGGGCGGGGTAACGCGCGCCAGCAAGAAGGTCGCGGAAGGCGGCCTCTCGAAACGTGCCCTGATCAACCAGCAGGAAATCGCGGATCACCACGCCTTCCTCATCCAGCGTGCGCGAGTCCGGCGGGGTCGATCCCGGCGTCAGGCCGCCGATATCCGCATGGTGGCCGCGTGCGCCGACAAAGAACCGGATCTGGGCGCCCTCCGGGTCAAACACGGGGGTAATCACGGTTATATCCGGCAGGTGCGTGCCACCGGCATACGGATCATTCAACGCCACCACATCACCTGCGCGGAGCGTGCCGGCACGCGATGCCAGCACGGCGCGAACGCTTTCGCCCATTGCGCCAAGATGCACCGGGACGTGCGGCGCGTTGGCGATCAGGTTGCCCTCCGCATCGAAGATCGCGCAGGAGAAGTCCAGCCGCTCCTTGATATTCACGCTCTGCGCGACGTTGCGCAGCACATGCCCCGCCTGCTCGGCTGCGTGCATGAACCGCGCATTGAAAAGTTCAAGCAGCACGGGATCGGCCCGGCCGGCGTGGCGTGCGACTGGAAGCTTTTTGATGTCTACGCGATGCAGCGATATGTGATTGCGCGCCGTAACCTCCAGGCGCCAGCCCGGTTCGACAACGATCGTGCCGATCGGTTCGCTGATCAGAGCCGGGCCGTCTATGCAATGGCCTAGATGCAAGGCAGCGCGATCGAACAATCCGGCGCTATGGGCACGGCCGCCGCTCCAGATCTGGATTGTCTCCAGCGGGCGAGGTGCCACGCCGCTTGCTGGACACCCACTTGCTTCGCGCACGGTTTCGCCGGGCAGCGTGGCTTCAACCACAATCGCCTCGACAATGAGCGGCCTGTCCGGGGCTGCGAAGCCATACAGCTGATGGTGACGCATGGCAAAAGCCGCGCGCATCTCGGTTGGTGGCCCCGCCAGAACTTCCAGCGCCGACTCGGTGCCAGCCAGCCGCAGATGCACGGTGCGGATCGTGGTGATGTTGTCCGGGTCGGCGCCCTGGTCCCGCAGGGCTTGCCCGGCTTCGGCGGCGAGCCTGTCCGCAAGTGCCAGCAGATCAGGCTGGATCACTTCGTTTAACGGCAATTCGACCGCCTGTTGCCGCAGCACTGTCTGATCGGCCAAACCCATGCCGTAGGCGGACAACACGCCGGCCAAAGGATGCAGGAACACACGGTCCATGCCGAGCGCGTCCGCAACCAGGCAGGCATGCTGGCCGCCCGCTCCGCCAAAACATTGCAGAACGAAGCTGGATGGATCGCGGCCTTTGCGGGTGGACACTTGCGCTATCGCATTCGCCATGTTGGCAACCGCGATGCGGAGAAACCCTTCGGCAACATCCCGCGGATCGCTGTAATCGCCGCCGCTGCGACCAAGCTCATCCGCCAAGGCGCCGAAGCGGGCCTGGACGGTGGCGAGATCGAGCTGCTGATCACCCGCTGGGCCGAAGATCGCCGGGAAGTGCGCCGGCTGGATTTTACCAACGCACAGATTGGCATCCGTCACGGTCAGCGGGCCGCCGTTGCGGTAGCAGGCGGGGCCTGGCTGGGCGCCTGCGCTGTCCGGACCGACGCGAAAACGGCCGTCCTCTGCATGAAGGATCGAGCCGCCGCCCGCAGCGATCGTGTTGATCGCCAGCATCGGCACACGCAACCTGATGCCGGCGATCTCCGTCTCAAAGCTGCGTTCCAGCGCGCCGGCATCGACATCGGTTGAGGTTCCGCCCATGTCGAAGCTGATCACGCGATCGATGCCGGCCATCGCGGCCGTGCGAACGGCGCCAACGATGCCCCCGGCCGGTCCGGACAGGATGGCGTCCTTGCCGGAAAAGGCGTGTGCCTTGGTCAGGCCACCATGCGATTGCATCAGGAACAAAGGCGTGTCGCCAAGCGCCTCTGCCAGCGTTTCGACATGGCGGCGGAGCACCGGCGAGAGATAAGCGTCCGCAACGGTGGTTTCAGCGCGCGGCACCAGGCGCAGCAGCGGGCTGACCGCATGGCTTGCAGAAACCTGCGCGAAACCTGCTTCACGTGCCAGTTCGGCAATACGCGCCTCCAGCTCCGGATGGGCCCAGGCATGGATCAACGCAATTGCGCATGCTTCGAATCCGTCGGTGCGGGCATCCTTCAGGAGGATCTGCAAGGCTGCCTCGTCCAGCGGTGCAAATACGGCACCATCCACGGCGACGCGGCCAGCAACGGCGATCACGCGTTCATACAAAAGATCAGGCAGCACGATATCGAGTGCGAAAAGGTCCGGCCGCGCTTGGTGGCCGATGCATAAAATATCCTCGAAGCCCTGATTGACGATCAAAAGGGTGCGCGCGCCACGGCGCTCCAGCAGCGCGTTTGTGGCGACCGTCGTGCCCATCTTCACGGACGCAATCATCCCGGCCGGAATCGGCGCGTCAGGGCCGAGGTCGAGCAACTGCCTGATTCCGGCCAGCGCGGCATCGTTGTAGCGGGCTGGGTTGTTGCTGAGCAGCTTCGCGGTTTTGAGGGAGCCGCCGGGCAAGCGCGCGACGATATCGGTGAACGTGCCGCCGCGATCGATCCAGAAATGCCAGCCTGCCTTGATGTAAGGCTGATCCTTTTCCGCCAGGGGAGAGCTTGCGGATTTCACAATTTCATGGCTCGCAGGCGGAGCGCATTGGCGATGACCGAAACCGAGCTCAATGACATGGCGAGCGCCGCGACGACAGGGCTGAGGAGGATGCCGAACACCGGGTAGAGCACACCCGCCGCAACCGGGATGCCGATCATGTTGTAGGCAAAGGCGAAGACCAGGTTCTGCCGGATATTGCGCATTGTCATGCGGCTCAGCGCATAGGCGCGCACGATACCTTGCAAATCGCCTTTGACCAGGGTGATCCCCGCGCTTTGGATGGCAACCTCCGTGCCTGTGCCCATGGCGATGCCGACATCAGCCTCGGCCAGGGCAGGCGCATCGTTTACGCCGTCGCCAGCCATGGCCACCACGCGGCCGCCCGCCTTCAGCTCGCCGACAATCCGGTGCTTGTCCTCCGGCAGCATGTCCGCGCGCACATCTTCGATCCCGAGCTGGTGTCCAACGGTCTTGGCCGTCGTCCGGTTGTCGCCCGTGAGCATGACGATGTGGATGCCGCCCGCTTTCAGGGTTTCGATCGCGGCGCGCGTTGTCGACTTGACCGGGTCCGCGATGGCGATGATGCCGCCCGGTTTGCCGTCAATCGCGACAAACAGGGCGGTGGCGCCATCGCCGCGCAGCGCCTCGGCCTCAGCCTCCAGCCCGGCGAGACCGACGCCAAGGTC
>CAZZYR010000257.1:0-4289 GCA_964658235.1 uncultured Acetobacteraceae bacterium
CGTCAGGCCGAAGCCGCTGATATTCGCATGCCCCGTAAATCCATGGTTGAGCACCAGCGTGGCGTCCGCGCCGGCGAATTTGAGCCCGATGTCGCCGATGACCGCTGCGTTGACCTTCGCGGTGGCGCCGGCCTCGATCTGCAGGCTGCCATGCCCTCTCAGATCGCCGTTCAGAACGAGCGTCCCGCCCGAGGCCTGCACGCTCCCATCCACCCAAAAGGCACCTGCGCTGGTCATGGAGCCGTAGCCCGACACCGTGCCGCCGGCCACCACCTGCATGCCGGTCTGCGTATCCGCCACCGTTACCGCGCCGCCCGCCAGGGTCAGCGCGCTGCCGCCCATAACCCTCAGGTAAGTCCCCACGGCAAACGTGCCGCCCGCCGCAACGGCGATGCCGCCGCTGCTGGCCGGCCCTGTGACGTTGTCCAGCATGCCGATCCTGGCGTTCGCCGCCACGTTCAGTGAACTGCCGGCGCCCACGGTAATCTGGCCGGAGGCCCCGCTCTGCCCGGCGACCACAAGGTTCGACGCCTCGTTGACGCGGCCGCCATCGGAGATGGTCAGCGTTCCGCTGCCATACTGGCCCACCAGCATGCCGTGGGCATCGTTCCAGATCGCCCCATCGATCGTGACGGAGCCGTGGCTGCCGGCGAACTGGCCGATCTTGGCCGCGCCGGAATTCAGCGTGCTGCGCGCGCCGGCATGGCCCTGCGCGATCAGCGTGCCGGTCTCCTCCACGCCGACGACGAAGCCGCCCGTATCGTTCAGCGTGGCGGTTGGCGCGAACGTGGCGACAGCATCGTTGCAAACCATGAAGCCCCTGCACGGACCTTGCCACAACGTGTTCAGCGTGCCGGTCAGCGTGACCGCCTCCTGCCCGAGCAGCATCATCTGCGCGACGGTGACGGTGCCGCCGATCGTGGCATCCATCGGGACGAGAGCGATCGTATCGGCATTGATGCCGCCGGTGCCGGTCCAGTTGGCGGCATCCGAAAAACTGCCGGCAGGGCCGTGGCCCGTGTAGGTTTTGGTGTTGAACATGGAAGTCGTCGCCCCGGATAGTGTGCTCGGGGAGCATGACGAAAGAAGTCTGAGATACCGTTAACGAATGTCACGGCTTTCGAAACAACGGGGTGTCTAGGAGCAGCCCGCCAACTGGATGTCGTACACCGGATGCTCCAGCATCGCGGCCCCCGGTTCGTTCTGCAAAATCCAGCCGTCGAACCCCGGCGCGCCTTCCCGGCTATCGGCCACCAGCAGCCTCGCCGCCGCGTCCCGCGGCAGGTCCGGCGGCCGGATGGCGCACGCTCGCAAGGTGATGGACAGCGATTGCAGCGTGACCTGCTGGCCCACCGGAATAGTCAGCGTAGTTACCGTGGAATCCAGCTTGTTCAGCACCCGCAGCGTGCCGCTCTTCTGCTGCACCCAGCTATCCGGCGGTGAGATGTCAGGTGGCGCCACGGCCTCGGCCCTAGCCGCGGAAAAGGCCAGGCAGGCAATGGCGCACAGAACGCGCCTCACGCCTTCGGCGCCTTGAGCTGCGCCACCAAGGCCGCGATTACACTGCGCATATGGGTTTCGTCCACGCCCATCAGGATGGCGTCCTCGAAAGCGTCCTGCATGACATGGCGGAGTTCCTCGTAATTGTCATTGAGGATGTCCAGCTTGTCGCGGCAGGAAACCGGCTGGCCGTCCGGCTGCGGCCAGATCCGCGCACCCGCCTTTGTCACTTCAACGCGGGCGTGCCCTTGGAGTCCTTGGCATCGCCATCCCTGCCGCCGGATTTCGATCCGGTGGACCCAAAGATGTATTTGCCGATCAGGCTCTCCAGGTTCACCGAGCCCTGGGTGATGGTAATGGTGCCGCCCGGCTTGAGGGTGCTGTCCTCGCCGCCGGTGGCCAACGCCAGATATTTGCCGCCGAGCAGCCCGTCCGTGGAGATCGTGGCCGAACTGTCCGTGGTCAGCTTGACGTTGTTCTGCACACTGAACGTCACGTCCGCCTGGTAAGTGGCAGGATTGAGCTTGATGGCGTCCACGCTGCCGATCTTCACGCCGGCAATCCGCACCTCCGCGCCGCTGGACAACCCGTCCGCGTGATCGAACGTGGCATGCAGCGGATAGCCGGACCGGGTTAGCTTCTGCCCCGTATTGGCCACCGCGTAAGCCAGGAATCCGCCGGCAATCAACAGGACGGCCGCGCCGGTGGCGACCTCCAATGGGCTATGCGTCGCCATGGCTCAGGCCTCCGCCCGGGGTGCGGGAAGTGCAGGTAGATCGGGCGACCAGGACTCATAATCCCCCGTCGCTGCGGCGCGGTGGCCCCCTTTGTAATCGTGTCCGGGTGGACGATAGGCGAGCGCGGACCCCGTCCGGTTCGGCAGATGCGGCTTTTGCCACACATGGCGGCCCGCCTCGCTCAGCGGCGCGTCCACCGTGTAATGGATCCAGGCGTGCCACTCCGGCGGAATGGTGGTGGCCTCCTCCGGTCCGTTGAACATCACCCAGCGGCGCTGCCGCAGCGCGCCCGAGCGCAGCTTGCGCTCCTGGTAATACCGATTGCCGGCGGAATCATGCCCCACCGGCTGACCGCGCAGGAAGGTGAACAGCCGTGTGCCGATATTCATCCCAAGAGTATAGGGTTGGGTGCCTGACCGGGCAAGAATGGCCACCTCACTCAACATGATGTGGACTCTTTTGCATCCGACCCCAAAATGTGTGTTCCCGAGTCGCATCATCCGTGCTTACGTGCCCGCATGAAGGCGATACGGCTCTGGCAGGGCACCAGAATGCGGCAAGTGGCGGCGCGGCCCGATCCGGATCAGCCCGCGCGCGTCGTCAGCCTGCCTGTCAGCTGGGACGACAAGGCGGCAGAGGCGCTGGCCGCGCTGGTTCCCGGCGACGGCCCGGTCAGCCTGGCCTCCGCCTCCAGTGTCTGGCTGATGCTCGTCGCCGCGCGCGCCCGCCAGGCCGGCATGAGCATACCGGCGGCAGAGACAATGGCGATCGGCCTGCATGCCTTGCTGCTCCGCCGCCAGGCGGCACCGACCGCCTCCGTGTGGGCCTGCGGGCCCGGCGCACCCGGCTTCAGGATCAACGCGGCCGCCTTCCACGTCGCGGCCAGCGGCTTCGATGTGCCCGGCTTCGCGCAAGCCGCCGACCTGGTGACGCGGGCCGCCCGGCTGCTGGGGCCGGACGCCGCCAGGCTGGAGATAGGCCTCGCCGGGCTGGACGATCTGCTGGCGAGTCTCGGCATTGCGTACGACAGCAAGGCGGCGCGGGATGTGGCCGCCTCACTCGCCGCGCTGCTGCGCGCCCAGGCTGCCCACGCACTCGAAGGTGACCAGCGGGACCTCCTCGCGATGCCGGCCGCCTGGCCGGCCCCGCCGCGGCGCTGCGCCATTCCCGGCCTCGCCGAGGCAGCCGATGCCGCGCGGAATGCCGCCGCCTGCACGCCCGGCATGATCCCGGCAACCGGCGTCTTTCCGCCCGGCCCGGCCGAGGCGCTGCTGGGCGTGGAGACAGGCGGCATCGCGCCGGCCTTCTCTCCCGTCCGGGACCTGCATCTCACCCGCGCCGCGCAGGATCGCCTGGCCGCGGCCGCGATGTCTCCCGAAGCCGCCCTGGCTGCCGTGCTCGTGGGCGAAACACCCCTGCCCGTGGCGGACCGCAACGCCCACCTGGCGATGCAGGCTGCGGTGGCGCCCTATCTGGACGACGTGGCGGACGTGCCTGCCGGCCTGCCCGCGCCAGCGACAGCCGTGTCCACCTCCGGCCGGTGGGCGGCGCACAGACCCCTGCCCGCCCGCCACGTCGGCGTCACCCAGAAAGCCAGCGTCGGCGGACACCGCGTGTTCCTGCGCACCGGCGAATACGCGGACGGTCGCCTGGGCGAAATCACCCTCAGCCTGCCGCGCGAGACGGCCACCGTGCGCGGCCTTGCGGAAGGCTTCGCCCAAGCCGTCAGCCTCGGCCTGCAGCACGGCGTCAAACTGGAAGAATTCGTGGACGCCTTCGCTTTCACCCGCTTCGGCCCCGCAGGCGCCGTGGACGGCGACCCGGACGTGACACGCGCCACGTCCATCCTGGACTACGTCTTCCGGTCGCTGTCGGTCGCTTATCTGGGCCGCGCTTTGCCGGAGCCGGAGATCGAGGCGGCAGCGGCGCCGCTTTTGCCGTTGGATTTGCCGGAGGGTGGAAGAAGGCGGGGACTGAGGCTTGTAGCTTAAGAAAGAGTTCTTTTTTGAAAAAAAGAACCAAAAAACTTTTGTCGGTGCTGTCGCGGACTCA